>JAPLOP010000007.1 GCA_026400645.1 Alphaproteobacteria bacterium
ACGGATGCGACCATCCCTTTCTGTTTTGTGACGTTTTAAAAGGTCTGTTCGAAGTTGCGGAGATAAAATTTTATTCATAGAGCTATACTTGACATAGTTTATGAGAGAATGCACGGAAAATCATGTAAGAGGGGTATATTCGCAAAGCTCGCACAGCAGATATCCCCTCATTAAGAGGAGCAAACGAAGCCAAAACAATGATAAAATCGAAAATATTCCAGCCAACAGTAAAATATTTCCAGCCAAATGCAAAAATGCGTAACGCAAGCTCGAAAGCGAAAAACCATAATACAGACAAGTGAACAAATTCTAAAAATTCGGATAAAGATGCCCTAAGGCTGGGGGTTGTATCGATAGCAAGTACCGCCACGTTGATCATCGTTATTACACCAATGACCCAATGCATTGACCGACTTTCAAGTATTTTTTGAAGTTTTTCACGAACATTATCTATCTGAATGCGCATAATCTTACTCTTTTTTCATGTCTAATTTCTGACACTGTTTTTTAATCATGTCATTGTCATTAGGCGTGATCAAGAATTTAATTTTTCTGAAAATTAGGACTTTTTTAACGAAATTTTGTCATATGATTTTCAATCATAGTCGAAAAATAAACAGGAGCCTCCTGCGTTGGATAATGACCGGGATTTCGAATTGTGGCAAGTTCGGTATGCGACTTCAGCCTTGCAAAGCAATTGTTTTGACCGTTTCTGTTGCTGTATCAATTTTTGATATTGTCCCGTCTAACCGGTTTGCTATATAAATCGTTTTTCCATCCGGCGTCATCGCGATACCAAAGGGGCTTTTTCCAATCGAAATTTTGTGTGATTTAAAGGACCCATCGTCGGTCTCGATAACGGACAGGGTATCATCACCATTGTTGACAACATACAGACGGTCACCCTTTGGTGAAATAACAATACCACGGGCAGAGGGGCCGACAGGAATCGACGCCCCAACAACTTTACGTGTCGTCAGGTCTAGAACAGAAATATTATTGTTGCCACGATTAACGACGTACCCCTTTTTATGGACAAGATCAATAGCGATAGCCCCGGGCTTTCGATCAACGGCAATCGTTCCAACTGTTGTTTTTAGTGTTGGATCGAGGATGGAAACAGAGTCCCCACCATAATTAACCACATACAAATACTCCCCGTCTGATGCGATATCTATCGGAAGGAACCCAACTTGTATAGCGGGGGTTAGCGCACGTTCATTCTGTCCCTCTTTTTCCTCTGTCAAATTAATAACGGAAACGATGGAATCATAGTTATTGACAACATAGGCCTCTGTTTTTGTGGATGAGATAAATAGTGCCCTTGGTCTTTCCCCAACACTTATGTGTCCCTTGTTTATGCAATAGCTCGATAAATCAATCGATGCAATTCTGTCCCTATCTTTTAGAACGACATACGCTTTCTTTCCATCGGCAGAAAAAGTGATATGCTTTGGTCCCCCATTGAACTTGAGTGTTTTAATGACTTTTTCCGTGGTTAAATCAATGGCAATTACGTTGCCTTTGGCCGTATCTATGCATAATGCTTGCTTCCCATCAGGATGAATAAAAATGTTTGACAGCTTTAAGGGTGATTTTTTCTTTTGCTCATCCTCTTTTTTGTCTTCTTCTATTTTAGCTGGCGGGGGGACATCTCCTAAGTTTTTAAGATGCTTTATTGTGCTTTGAAAAAGGCGCGATAGCCAATTTGTACCTTGCTTCGGGAGCATGGAAATTCCCTTTGGCCCAGATGGAATTGGGATGATCTTGTCTAAAAAGCACTGGTGTTCAGTATCAAAAACAACAACGGTATTATCGCTAACCTTTGTCAGATAGAGTTCTGGGCCGTTGGGGTTTATAACCATTTCTGAATATCCACCCCCGTTTCCGACGGTGCTTTTTATGGTTTTCTTTGTTTCCAAATCGATAATGGTCAGGTCGCTATCGTCACGACTGACGACATAGAGAGTTCTTCCGTCCTTTGTAATGGCAACCGATGTTGGGTGAGGTCTGACGGGAATGCTTTCGACAGACTGGTTGGTAAGATGAATCAACGAAACAGTCCCGGTGCCAAAATTGGCAACACAGGCATATTTTCCATCTTTTGTGATATCGATAGAGCGTGGAAATAATCCAACGGGAATTGACGTTCCAATCGTGGTTTTTTTATCAACATCAATCACGGATACAGATGAATCCCCAAAATTGGTCACGTAAGCTTTTTTGTTGTCAGGGGAGATCTGGATGCTCCAGGGGCTTGAGCCAACAGAAATATCCCGACAGGCAAGCGTTTTGGTAGCTAAATCGATAACGGAAACCGAATTATCACAAAGGTTCGCAACAAGAGCATATTTCCCATTGGATGTAGCGGCAATGGCCCACGGAATCTGCCCAACTTTTATGGGGTTCCCAAGGGCTGCTCCTGTGGCCAGATTAATGACGGAAACCGTATTGTCATAACTGTTAACAACATAAGCGGTTGCGCCGTCGTTTGTAACGGCCACGGCGCGCGGTCGGGACCCAACAGAGATTGGTTTTCCAACTGTTCCATTGGCTAAATCAACCTTGAGAACCGCGTCCATTTCCAGAAGAGTAACGATGCAAGAGTCTGCCCTGACATCTGAATAAAATAACGATGTCAATAATAGTGCTACAAATAAAGAAAACGTACCTTGGTAAGAATTATCTTTTATTATATTGTGCATCAGTTTTCCCGGAACCATTTAATATTAATTCTTAACTTCGACCAAAGAACTTAGTAACATTATTTTGTATGAAATACAAGAAGTTCGTGATGCTTTTCTCAAGAATTCACCTCAGGGTTGCATTAGGAAAAAAAGAAACGCGAGAACTGCGTGGACAAGGAAGGTCCAACAGATCCCATTCTAAAACCGCAACGCCTCCACAGGATCAAGGCGTGCCGCACGCCAAGCCGGGTAAATTGTTGCCAAAAACGACAATGATAATGCCATGCTGATAACGGTCATTACTTCGTGCCAATCAATCTTAACGGGCAGTTGGGACAAGAAATAAATTTCAGCATTAAACAATTCTGTTCCGGTTAAGCCCTGCAGGAACTGACGGATAGATTCGATATTAAAGGCAAAGCCCAACCCCAGGATCACGCCAACCATGGTGCCGATAAACCCAATGGCGGCCCCAGTTAAGAAAAAAATACGCATCATTGATCGTCTGCTGGCCCCCATGGTGCGCAGAATCGCGATATCCCGGGTTTTATCCTTGACCAACATGATCAGGCTGGAAATGATGTTGAATGACGCAATCAAAATAATCAGCGTTAAAATTAGAAACATCACATTGCGTTCCACCTGAACGGCCTGGAAAATATGGGAATCCCCATGTTGCCAATCAAGGACACGAACCCCATTACCGACCGTTTGTTGAATGGTGTGCGCCAGGTGCCCCGCCAGTTCTGGGTGCGTCGAAAAAACTTCCAGATGACTGACCTGTCCTGGCAGCTTGAACAAGGTTTGGGCAATCGGCATGGGCATAAAAACAATATTTTTGTCAAATTCATGCATTCCAATTTCAAAAATCCCCTTAACATGAAATGATTTTTGTTTTGGTAGCGTCCCAAAGGCCGTGGCGTTCCCCTCTGGGATCAGCATGACCAGGCGATCCCCTGCATTGATGTGCATGGAATCGGCCATCCGCCGACCAATAAAAACGCTATCCCCCTCAAAATTATCTATGGACCCAACCTTGATGTTGCTTGAAATAAGTGTCCTGTGTTGCAGATCAGATTGCGTAATGCCATACACCGAAACGCCGCGGGCTTGTGACCTGAATGAAATGATGGCCTGCCGGTCAATCATGGGATAGGCGATCTCAACCCCTGGAATTTTTTGCACCAAATCAACCATATTTTGATAGTCGTTTATGGGGGCTTGAATGCCGTATACCATTACGTGGCCACGCATGCCAATGATGCGGGTCAATAATTCCGTTCGAAAGCCATTCATGACGGACATCACAATAATTAATGTGGCCACGCCCAGGGCAATCCCAATAAAGGAAAAACCGGCAATAACGGAAATAAACCCTTCCTGACGCGGAGAGCGCAGGTACCGATAGGCGATGAGGCGTTCAAAAATGGTAAATATTTTTAGTCTCCGTAAAAACTCAAGACATCATGAAAATTAACTGGGAAATTCCAGAATTGAATTCTATACTCAATTCCACCGAAGATCACCTATAAAGAATAATTTTACCTATCAACAAGATAAAAAAATTTACAATGACAGACAGCACCCCCCATCCACTTGAGCAAGAAATCCAATACATTTTTGCGGATAAATCCTTGCTCCAGGCGGCCTTGACACATTCCAGCATTTATCGGAAAGGTGCCCGCCACAAGGGGAGCGATTTCGAGAGGCTTGAATTTCTGGGCGATCGTGTCCTTGGGATTGTCATTGCGGAATTTTTATATCAAAAGTATCCAAAGGAAACCGAGGGGGATCTAGCCAAACGCCAAGCCGTTTTGGTGTCCCGTGATGTTTGCAACCGTATTGCGGAAATCATCGACCTGCGGACCCATTTGCTTTATACGCAGGCGGAAAATTTTTCGATAAATTCAGCAATTCTGGCCAATGCTATGGAGGCACTTCTTGGGGCGATTTATCTGGATCGGGGACTAAGGCCCTGTCAGGATTTCATCATACGACTGTGGCAATCATTGGATCTGGATAACGCCCGACCGCCAAGAGATGCTAAAACAGAATTACAAGAATGGGCGCAGTCAAAGAATAGGGGTGTTCCCATTTATAAGGTCCTGGATTGTTCGGGCCCTGATCATTCGCCCATCTTTCGTATTGCCGCCTGCGTTGATAAAATGCCTGAATCCATCGGATCTGGTGCATCGAAACGCCAAGCAGAACAACAGGCGGCCTTAAATCTTTTAACCCTCATTAAAACAGGAAATCAAAAATGACAGATACAATAAAACGATGTGGCTTTATCGCTATCGTGGGTGAGGCCAATGCCGGAAAATCAACATTAGTTAACCAGATTGTGGGTAGCAAGGTATCGATTGTGACCCCAAAAATTCAGACTACACGGCGAAAGATCTTGGGGCTTGTGATCAAAAATGACACACAGCTGATTTTAATGGATACCCCTGGGATTTTTGAGAATGAACGTCACCGTATGGATCAAGCCATGGTCAGGTCCGCCTATAGTGCGGCATCGGATGGGGATTATACGGTTTTGTTGATTGATGTGACAAAAAAGAATTTCGATGCCAGTCATCGTATTGTCGAACGCCTTGGTCAAAAGCATCCCCTGATTTTGGTCCTTAATAAGATCGATCTGGTGGAGCCATCCTATTTATTGAGAATCGCGGAAGAATTCGCCCGATATCCACAAATCACGAATACATTCATGATATCAGCCTTGACCAGCGATGGCGTATCCGATTTGGTTGATTTCTTGTGTAAGTTGGTGCCCGAGGGTCCATGGATGTATCCAGAAGATCAATTATCGGATTTGCCGATGCGCCTGTGGGCATCCGAAATAACACGGGAACAGCTGGTGTTGCAATTGGAGCACGAGCTGCCATACGAGGTGTTTGTTGAAACCGAATCATGGGAAACATTCAAAAATGGCAGCGTCAAGGTGAATCAAGTTATTATTGCTGCACGTGACAGCCAAAAGGCCATTGTCCTGGGGAAGGGTGGTCAGCAAATTAAAAAAATCAGCCAGCGGGCCCGAACGGAAATGGAAACGCACCTGGGGCATCCTGTGCATTTATTTTTGTTTGTAAAGGTCCGGGAGAATTGGATGGAAAAGCCGTCGAGCCTAAGGGATGCTGGTATCCTTGATGAATGATGGGTTTTGAGTTCTCTTTTAGCAAGGTGGGTCGAGGGGAAACACGGGGGATTTCCTGTCGCTTAATTTATCACCCTCGTCATTTACCCGGACAAAATCAACGTTTTGTTAACCTTCGTTGTCCATACTGAAAGACATAGAAACAAATGATTTCAAAGTTTGCCTTTCATCACTATGGACAACACCATCCACATACTCCAACCGCACACACCCGTATCCTATCCCACGAATGAATGGGCGCGGGTTGGAACGTACTATAAGCACAAGAAAACAATAACGGCCATTTTGATCAGTACGACTGCATCAGCATTAATCTTGGCAGGTTTTGGTGGAATCATTGCGGCGCATATCATTTCACCCCAGGGGATCGAATCCTGGAAACAATTCCCGTGGATGATTGTGCCCGTGTGGGGGGTTCTTTCTTCGGCATTATCAACGCTTGTTTTCTATGGGGCCACAGCGATCAAAAAACGCATCACCAATTTCCCGTTGATTTGCCTGTTCAGGCGAAATCGCTAGCCTTTCTTGCCATCGTGAATAACAACCTCATCCTCATAAGCGAAATTGAGGATAAGCCGAACGCGCTCCTCGAGCATGTCTTGGTCAATGCTTTCAGGCTTAAGCAGGTAAACTTGTCGTTCTAGCGTTTCTTTTTGCGATTGTAAATCGAATAAAACTTTTTCTTCGGCCTCTATTGTTTGCCGAAAACGCAGCCATGACAAAATCCCTCTGTCTCCCTGAAAAATGTGATACACGAAATAGGTCAACACCGTCAATGCTAATAAAGGGGCCAGGATTTGCTTGGCACGAATACCCCCAAGCTTGCTAAGCTGGGGGGAAATCCGAAATGGGAATCTACTCACCAAAAATGGCCATTTCGCCAAGTTCCTCGGCAATGCGAATTAATTGATTGTACTTGGCCACGCGATCAGACCGACACAAGGATCCGGTTTTAATTTGTCCTGCATTAACGGCGACGGCCAAATCGGCAATCGTTGTATCCTCGGTCTCGCCAGATCGGTGGGAAATGATGGTGCGATACCCCGCCTTTTGCGCAGTTTGAATGGTATCCAATGTTTCGGTCAGTGTACCGATTTGGTTGGGCTTGATCAAAATCGCATTTGCCGCCTTGCATTGAATGCCGTGCAACAAACGATCGCGGTTTGTCACAAACAAATCATCGCCCACGATTTGGATTTTATCCCCCAAAACTGCGGTCATGTGGGTCCAGCCGGCCCAGTCTTCCTCTGCCAGGCCATCCTCGATCGAAATCAGCGGATAATCATTGATTAATTTTTGATAATAGTCGACCATTTGTTCGGCTGTATAAGTGTGCCCTTCGATCTTATAGGTGCCATTATGATACAATTCATTTGCCGCTACATCCAGCGCCAGGTGGAAATCTTCCCCTGGTGCGTATCCAGCCTTTGTAATCGCTTGCATGATGAAATCAAGCGCCTGACGTGAGCTTTGCAAAGCTGGAGCCAGCCCCCCCTCGTCACCGACATTTGTATTCAATCCTGCTTTTTTCAGAATGGTTTTTAATGTATGAAAAACTTCTGCCCCCATACGAACCGCTGTGGCGATGTCGCCGGCTGATGTTGGGATGATCATGAATTCTTGGATATCAATCGGGTTATCCGCATGTGCCCCGCCATTCAGAATATTCATCATTGGCATCGGTATGGTGCAGGCATTAATCCCGCCGATATACCGGTACAATGGCACCTCAGCAGCCTTGGCTGACGCCTTGGCCACGGCCAGGCTAACCGCTAGGGTCGCATTCGCCCCCAAGCGTGATTTATTGTCGGTACCATCCAATTGCGTTAAAATGGCATCCATCATACGTTGATTGTCGGCGTCCAAGCCAACCAGTGTTTCAAAAATCTCGGTCTCTATTGTATCAACGACTGTCAAAACTCCCTTGCCATTGTATCGGCTTGCATCGGCATCACGACGTTCGACGGCTTCAAAGCTGCCCGTTGACGCGCCGGATGGAACCGCCGCCCGGCCAAGGCTACCACACTCTAAAACGACATCGACTTCGACGGTTGGATTGCCGCGTGAATCTAAAATTTCACGGGCCAGGATATGGGCTATTTCGGACAATGGAAACTCCTATGGATGATAATTATAATGACAAACCATCGTATCCCAAACAGAGCTTTGGGCAAAATGAAAAATACTGTTGATCTTTTTATGTTGGCAGCCTATAAAATAGAGAGTCACTCTAAAAAGTGGCCGGGTGGCAGAGTGGTCATGCAGAGGACTGCAAATCCTTGTACGTCGGTTCGATTCCGGCCTCGGCCTCCATTCCATAAGCGCAATGCGCGGCGGCAATTCTCTTTCGTGATAGGGAGCCGCCAAAAAAATCCACCATAAATATTATCAATTTGTTAATAAGTTGATGTTATAGTCAGAATATAGAAACACACCTATATTTTGTATTGGATTGTTAAATGCGCAACAGCATTATTCACCGACTTGTTTTTAACGAGTTTTTTCCTATAATAATAGCCGCTTCCGCCCTATGTAGTACCTTTGTATTCTATCAAATCTTTTCTTTTGCCCCTAATGCCTATACAATTCCCATTTGTTTATTGCTTTCCTACTTTATTGTTTCCCCGTGTATGGTTGCATTTATTATTGTTATTTTTAGAATTCTTGGGTTTCAATCCCCTGTTATTTTTGAGATCCCCATAAAATGGAAACAAATAAAAGAAGAATTTTCATGCTACCCAATCAAAATAGCTGTAAACATTATTCTTGGTTTTTGTTTATTGCCATTTATACACTATGATCCGGCCTATAATTTATCCGCACGGGTTATTTTGGAATTTGTGGGACTTGTTGTTTTGATGGATACCTGGTTTTTTTGGATACATCTTTTGATGCATAAATCGAAATTTTTGTATAAATGGGCCCATCATCAGCATCACAAAAGCATCGTGATGTCCGGTCTTTCAAGTCTGTCGCTTTCTATGCTCGAGGATATTATCTTATTGGGCGGTTGGTTGGGTCTGTTTGTTGCGTTTGATTCCCTGTTTGGATTGAGTTTCATAGGATGCATTGCGGCATTAACATTTATGTTTATTTGTAATGCCGCTGCGCACATTAATCTTGAGCTGAATATTATGACCAATAATCCCGATCTCATAGACAAAACACACATTTCTCGATCACTTATTACGTCCTGCACGGCACATGCATTGCACCATGCGCGCTTTAATGAAAATTATGGGTTTTATTTTACGTGCTGGGATCGCCTTATGGGAACCCTGTCAAAGGATTATGATGCTGTTTATCGTCGCGTTTTAAAAAGACAGCCGATGACCAATATCCATGAACGCATCATAGAAGATGGGAATCCGGATCAGCCGTGATCTATGATTTCTGTTGCGTATCGTGTCCCAGGGTAGACTCTCCCGGTATAAGGTGCATAATCAGTTTAATCATAATCTCTTTCTCGTGGGGTTGGCTTTGGGCTACCAAAAGAGCTAAAGCCACAAGCATGGAGGCTGTTATGGGATCAAGGGGGATTTGATGCGCCTTTAGATACAAAAGAAATAACAGACACCCTATTCGCTTGTTGCCATCGATAAAGGGATGGTTTTTGATCACGAAGTAGAGGAGATGAGCTGCTCTCTCACGGGTGGAGGGATACAAAAGCTGGCCGCCAAACGTCTGGTGGATGGACCCTAGAATGGAGCTTACCATAGCGCCTTGATCCTCTTGGCCCCCCTGACTCCCTTGTTCCCGTAATCGGCCAAACAAATCCGAGGCTTCTGCTTTAATCATCAGATCTTGCTTTAAGGAACGGATAGCGTCCTCTA
>JAPLOP010000008.1 GCA_026400645.1 Alphaproteobacteria bacterium
ATCGACAAAACAGTAAGTTTGAGTGATAAAATCTTCTAGGGTCATGGTTGCCTTTAGATAGCTAATGTTTTAATCAACTTTATCTAAACAAGCAATCATGGCTCATGCAAATTTATTCGTGAAAAACTTGCACACTGCGTTATAGCGTTACTTCACCACGGGGATGGGGCGGAGACGAAGAACCCCCTTTAGAATTTCATGCCTGCGACCCCCTAACGGGATATTCCGTGTGGTGGATGAACTTTAAATGTGATGCTAAAGAAGCGTATGCTTTTGGTGACCTATACTATAAATATCAGACATCAAAAGACCACATTTTTTTATCAGCCGGCAACACAATTATTATGCTGAATAAGCATGATGGTTCAATCATAAAAAGTTTTAGTATTGGAGGAGACGGCAAACTGAAATCTATGCACTATAATCCCAATGGACTATTGTTTACGGCTATAAAGGTTGGTAGGTCTACAAAAATTTTGGGTCTAAATATTGATACGCTGGAGACAAAATTTAATGTTGTTGACTCACCTAAGAAAGGCATGGGTCTATTTCATCCAGCAGGACGTTTCTTTTTGACAGGCGCAGATGCATCAAGCAAACTTTCCGTCTATGACGAAAATGGCCTCGAGAAAATTGTTGAAACATCTCACTTGCCAGAAGATGCAGACAAAAGATTCCCTGATGAGAAAAGACCTCCGTTTTCAACATACGAAAACTTTCTGCATTATCAAGAGGTTTTAGCTGATGGAACGTCTAGATCTGTGAAGTACGACATGGATAGTGGCAGTGTTGTTTCAACAAGCGCTGTTCCTTTCTTCTCCGCTATTGGGTCTTTATCCTCAAACAAGATGGCTTGAAGGCCCGGATCGGGGTCTGTGGGGGCCATAAGAATTGATGATGAGATTGCTCGGGATGGGGGCTCGCGTTGTGGTGTTTGATTTGGGACGATTGTTTATGTGCCCTTGACTTATACGCCAATGACGTATATATAAGGCAGATTGCAATGCAACTCAATGCTATTCTAACCTGAGTTCGACGTAATACCATTTTCATGAATTATAGATCAGTGTTTCCTGGATGGCCACACTCTCTTCGTTCGTTCGCCATGACGTCATGGCGAGGAGGGCGAAGCCCGACGCGGCCATCCAGGGCCTGAACGATTGATTGATTATTCATGAAAACGGCATGAGAAGGAAAAACAATGACATTCCCAGATTCATTAAACTTAGAAGTGGTGGATTCAGATTTAGCAGAAGCCCTTCACGAAGTGCTTGCTCACAGGCGTGGCAATCTTGAGCTTGAGAAGCGCACAATCGATATTGAGCCTTCGGAAATCCAAAAGATCCGCCAAAAATATTTATTATCTCAAAAAGAATTCGCCAATTTGTTTGGGGTGAGCGTGCGAACCTTGCAGCATTGGGAACAAGGACGACGTCATCCGCAAGGTCCCGCACAAATGTTATTAAGGGTTATTGCGCATAACCCAAGGGCAGTACAAGAAGCCCTTCACCAATAAAGACGAGCATTACTTCCGTTTCCTCCAGTACATAAAACCACTGACCAGCGCAACAACAGTGATAATAGCAAAAAGAAAATATTTCTGAATAAGATGGAAATTGGAAAGAATCGCCCCCGTCAAAAGATACCCACCAACACAGCTAACAACCGTCCAAACAATCGCGGCTATGAAATTGAGCGGGATAAACCGTCGTGGTGAAACCCCGCCCGCACCAATAATAAAGGGGCTAATGGTTCGAATGCCATAAATAAAACGGTTGCTTAGGATAAACCAAGAATCCCATCGGTGCAGCAAAGAAAAGGCGCGGTCGGCCGGTTCCTTGAAACGCGGAAATCGATTTAAAAAGGCATCCCCATAATAACGACCCAGCATATACAAGGTCTGATCGGCAATCAGCGTGCCGAAAAAAGCCACCGCCATCACCTTGTAAATGGAAAGATATCCCAAGGAAGCCATGGCGCTGGCTGTCAAGATGACGGACTCCCCCTCGATCAGGGACCCCAGAAAAACAGCCCAATATCCCCAATTTTGTACAAAATCTATAAATTGTTCCAAAAGATCCCTACCTTGTTTTAATTAACATCAAAAAAATAGCAACAATACCACCAATAACCATTAACCCTATTCCACACCATAGCAGATTAATAAATGGTTTATGCTGCAACCGAAAAGAAACACGACCCCAATTATCCTCTATCAGCGGCCCTTGCCTATAGGTTGCATGAAGCTGAGAGAACAAACTTGTGTAAATCGCTGTTTCATTACACGTTACATCTTGTGTCCAATAGTATCTTGTTTCAGGTTTCAAAAGCGAAACAACTTTATCGTTTGAGTCGTAAATTTTTAAAACAGAACGCATTGCCGTGTAATTCGGCCCAGCGATAGTGTCATAACTTTCTAGCTGAACAGAATACCCCTTAAAAAAACAACGTTCCCCAACTTTCAGTGTGATATCCTGTTCTTTCTCTCCGTAG
Organism: Alphaproteobacteria bacterium; assembly: GCA_026400645.1. Lineage (NCBI taxonomy): Bacteria > Pseudomonadati > Pseudomonadota > Alphaproteobacteria > Alphaproteobacteria bacterium. The sequence continues at coordinate 2,494 of JAPLOP010000008.1, forward strand.
CTTGAAAAAACAGCCCCAATCACTGCCAACCCCAAGCCAACATGTGCCAACATCAGGGCAGGTTTTCGGGAATAAAGGGCCATACTAACAATCAAGAAAAAGGATGCCCCGACAGATACTATGCCAAGAACTGAAACAGTGGAAAGGGTCCAGTATGCCAAAAGACATCCAAAGCAACCAGCACTGATTGAGGGGATGATTTTTTCAAAGGACACAGTGAAATTCTGCCCCAAAACCACCATCCCCATCAACACTGAAACAGGAATGACCAAGGGCAGAAACGTGACATGAAAATAGGATGGCCCAATACTAACGGCTTGGCCCAGCTGGTCCATAATCAAGGGATAGACGATCGACGCCGCTATCGCCACCAACCCGCATGCAAACAAAATCATCCCAAGGCTGATGAACCTGGCTTGCCCCACAGTTCCTTGCTGTGACAACCCAGAAAAAGATTTGATCCACAATCCCAATGCTGGCAGCACAATCACGGCCGTCAACCCGAATAACAACAACCCCCGCTCCGGATCAAACGCAAAACTGTGAACAGACACCAACAATCCCGATCGAACAAACGATACCGACAGTAAACACAATCCAAACGTAACAATGCCAAACACCAATGAACATCGCCCAAGCCCACCCGTTTTTATTGTAACATGAAGGCTGTGGAATAAAGCCGTGCACGCAAGCCATGGCATCAGGGCGCTGTTTTCCACAGGGTCCCAGAACCACCATCCGCCCCACCCCAGTTCGTAATATGCCCAGTAACTCCCCAGGGCCAAACCGATTGTCAAAAACACCCATGCAATCAACGACCAGCGTCGCATCAAGGGGGCCCAGTCGATTGTGGGACTTTTCTGCACCATGGCAACCAGGGCAAGCGCGAATGGAACCGCACAGCTAACATACCCTGCATACAAAAATGGCGGGTGGATGACAAGGGATGGATCCTGCAACAGGGGATTAAGATCAGCACCCTCTGTCGGGATATGGGCCACAACAGCAAAAGGATCACACGCAATCATCAAAAACACGATGAACCCCAACAGGATAAAGGACAGAATGCGACCAACGGGCATGGCGATCGCCGATGGCAGCGTGTTTGATGCACCGAACGAAGTAATGCTCAACAACAAAACCCACAACAACATCGATCCCTCGTGGTTGCCCCAAACACCAACAATTTTATATATCAGGGGTTGTGCTGTGTGGGAATGTTCAACCACATTGAGGTACGAAAAATCTGACGTGACATGGGCTTGGGCTAACAGGATAAAGGCCCCACCAACGGACACCATCACCCCAAGGACGCTTCTTTTTAGCCACACCTGGTTCGTCATCAATAAATTTGATATCGATGATAAAAGGGCAATCCCAAGGAAAAGCTGACCCATGTGGGCAGAGGAGAGGTGCGAGAAAAAAATGGGGTGAATCCTTTTTAAACAAAGGGAGGTTGATTTTTTACACTAGAGAATGTTTGGGGTGTTTGCAAATCGCTTTTGTGTCCGCGTTGCTTTTTGCTTAAAAAAGCGATAAAATAAATAAAGTTAAAATTTTAGATTCTTATAGCATGAAAAAAGATATCGTCTCTCCGACTGCGTCATCCCCTGCTGATCTCCTTAGGGCATTCACCCAGGACAGCTTATTAAAAGCTTATTACACAATGGTTCTGATTCGCCGATTCGAAGAAAAAGCGGGTCAACTATATGGAATGGGGCTGATCGGTGGCTTTTGCCATTTATATATCGGCCAAGAAGCCGTCGTCGTCGGGCTGCAATCCGCCATGCAACCCCAAGATACAGTCATCACCAGTTATCGCGACCATGGGCATATGTTGGCCTGTGACATGGATCCCCGCGGTGTCATGGCAGAATTAACCGGTCGCATGGGCGGGTATTCGCACGGCAAGGGCGGATCCATGCATATGTTCAGCCGCGAAAAAAACTTTTTCGGCGGGCATGGAATTGTGGCAGCACAAGTTTCATTGGGAACCGGCCTTGGGTTCGCCCATCAATATAAAGCGGACAATGGCGTTTGCATGACCTACTTTGGGGATGGTGCTGTTAACCAGGGACAAGTTTACGAATCATTCAATATGGCAGCCTTGTGGAAATTGCCGGTTGTTTACGTTTTAGAAGACAACCAATATGGAATGGGTACGTCCACACACAGGGCATCCGCCAGCACAGAGTTTCATTTGCGGGGCGAAGCCTATGGCATTCCAGGCAGGGTGGTTGATGGCATGGATATTTTTGACGTGAGAGAAGCCGGTGACTGGGCCACAGATCATGCACGCAGTGGCAAGGGCCCCGTATTGCTTCATGTTAAAACATATCGGTACCGCGGACATTCTATGTCTGATCCGGCCAAGTATCGCACAAAGGAGGAAGTCGACAACGTCAAGGAACACTTTGACCCCATCGACCGCCTGCGAACATTCATCCTGAGCAACAAAATTGCTGACGAGGGCCAGCTAAAAGTCTTTGATAAGCAAATTAAAGACATTCTGGCCGAAACAGTTGAATTCGCCCAAAACTCCCCCGAACCGGATCCGGTTGAATTGTATACAGATATTCTAGCTGAGTGTAAATAACCATGACGCAATCAAACACAACACCACAAATAACAGTTCGTGACGCCTTAAGGGACGCCATGGCCGAAGAAATGCGCCGTGATTCAACCGTCTATCTTATGGGGGAAGAAGTCGCCGAATACCAGGGGGCCTATAAAATCAGCCAGGGGTTGCTTCAGGAATTTGGCCCCAAACGAATCATCGACACCCCCATTACAGAACATGGCTTTGCTGGGCTCAATGTCGGCGCAGCATTTTTGGGGCTGAAGCCAATCGTTGAATTCATGACGTTTAACTTTTCCATGCAGGCGATTGATCACATCATAAACTCAGCCGCCAAAACACGCTATATGTCCGGCGGGCAAATGGAATGCTCTATCGTCTTTCGGGGACCAAACGGCGCCGCATCCCGCGTTGGCGCCCAGCATTCCCAATGTTACGCCAGCTGGTATGCGCACTGCCCGGGATTAAAGGTCGTTAGCCCCTATTCCGCTGCTGATGCCAAGGGGTTGTTAAAATCAGCAATCAGGGATCCAAATCCGGTAATTTTCCTGGAACATGAATTGATGTATGGACATTCATTTGATGCCCCAACCGATGCTGATCATATTGTTCCCATTGGAAAGGCATCCATCATTCGCCCTGGCCGGGATGTCACGATTACATCGTTTTCCATGGGTGTTATGCATGCCCTGGCGGCAGCTGATCAATTGGCGGCACTTGGTATCGACGCAGAGGTTATTGACCTTCGGACTATTCGCCCCCTGGATACAGAAACAATCATCAATTCTGTGAAAAAGACAAATCGCCTGGTCAGCGTAGAAGAAGGGTGGCCATTTGCCGGCATAGGATCAGAAATTTGCACCATGATTTGCGAAAAGGCGTTTGATTATTTGGATGCCCCACCCGTGCGTGTAGCCAGCGAAGATGTTCCTATGCCCTATGCGGCCAACCTCGAAAAGCTTGTCTTGCCGAATGCGGAAAAAATCATTAATGCTGTAAAAACAGTTTGTTACAAAAACTAAGGATTTCAAAATGCCCATTAAAGTACTGATGCCAGCCCTAAGCCCAACAATGACTGAAGGAAATCTTGTTAAGTGGAATAAAGCCGAAGGGGACCGCGTCAAACCAGGTGATGTTATCGCCGAAATTGAAACAGACAAAGCAACGATGGAGGTCGAAGCCGCTGACGAGGGAATCATGGGCCGAATCCTTGTGCCCGCCGGAACTGAATCCGTGCCCGTTAATCAGCTGATTGCGATTTTGTTGGAAGAAGGCGAGGATGCCAGTGCATTAGATGTTATGACTCAGGCACCAAGCACCCCAACAGCAGAAGCGCCAGCCGCCGCTAAAGTCGAAACGGCTTCACCGGTTGCCGCCCCTTCTTGTCAGGTCTCCGGAGATCGCGTATTTATCACACCCCTAGCAAAACGCATTGCCCAACAAAACGACGTTGATGTTAGCGGCATTCACGGGAGCGGCCCACACGGGCGCATTGTTAAAACGGATGTAGAGGGTGCCATTGCCGTTCCTATGGTTGAAACACGCGCACAGGCACCCGCCCCCGCTGTCACTCAGGGTGGCTATACAGATATTAAACTCAACAATATGCGCAAAGTCATTGCGAAACGTCTGACGGAATCAAAACAAACAGTTCCGCATTTTTATCTGACGATCGATTGCAATTTGGATGTCCTGATGGAAGTGCGCCAACAGCTGAACAATCGTCCCAATGCGAAACAAAAAATTTCGGTTAATGATTTTATTGTGCGGGCCTGTGCGCTAGCCTTGATAGAGGTTCCGGAAGCCAACGCCAGCTGGCATGATTCCTTTGTTCGTCAATACCAAACAGCGGACGTTTCGGTCGCCGTGGCCGTTGATGGCGGGCTTATTACACCGATTGTTCGATCTGCTGAAACCAAAACCCTTAGCACCATCTCAGCCGAGGTTAAATCCCTCGCGGAACGTGCCCGGGCCGGTAAACTGGCACCCGAAGAATTCCAGGGGGGAAATTTCAGTATTTCAAATCTGGGGATGTACGGAATTAAAAATTTCAGCGCCATTATCAATGCACCACAGGCCTGTATCTTGGCAGTTGGGGCTGGCGAACAACGGGCAGTCGTTAAAGATGGCCAAATCGTCATCGCAACGGTCATGACATGTACGTTGTCTTTGGACCATCGCGTTATCGATGGCACTGTTGGTTCAAAATTCCTGGCAGCATTTAAATCATTGATCGAGGATCCACTAAGCTTACTAGCATAAGGATTTCTGTGGGAATCACAGCAGAACAAGCCGAAGAAACGAACTACACGCTCCTGGAAATACCATGAAATTTCAAAATGGCATATTGGAATTTCATGGTACGCCAAGATAAACAAAAAGCTGAAATTTTCTTATTCCTTGACGCGCATGGGGATTTTAAGGTTTGATTAAAGTACGTATTGACTAAAAAATAAATTCAGTAGACTCAATTGACCACCGATTCCAATCCTACAAAAATTCCCGCACACGTTTCCATAATTATGGATGGGAATGGTCGTTGGGCAAAAAAGAAGCACCTTCCAACGATTGCAGGACATCGCGCAGGGGCCGCCACAGCCAGGGCAATCACCGAACATGCTGCCAAAATGGGGATTCAATACCTAACCCTGTATACGTTTTCATCCGAAAATTGGCTGCGGGACAAAGCCTGGATCAACGATTTCATGGGGTTGCTTCGATGGTACCTTGGATCTGAAATCAAAGATATCATGGCCCAGGGTGTTCGCGTTCGCGTTATTGGGGATCGGACACTTTTTCCAGAAGACATACAAACCTTGATTGCTGAAACAGAAATAAAAACCCAACACAATACAACAATCACCGTTATTTTGGCCCTCAGTTACGGGGGACGTGATGAGATTTTAAGGGCTGTTCGCACATTGGCGACCAAAGCGCAACGGGGCGAAATTGCGCCAGAGGCTATTGATATCGCCACCCTAGAAGGGGTGCTGGATACAGCATCCATGCCGCATCCTGACCTTTTGATTCGCACCAGCGGGGAACAAAGAATTAGCAACTTTTTATTATGGCAAATGGCCTACACAGAATTTGTCTTTGTACCTGAATTATGGCCCGATTTTACGCCAGAAATTTTTGAGCAAGCCATTAATGACTATCAACACAGAAAAAGGCGCTATGGAACAGATTAGTGTTTTAAAAGACAAGGGTAATGAATTAAGGCTACGGGTCATCAGCGCCCTTGTGGCCATTCCTGCGGTCATATTTGTAACCTATCAGGGTCCGCCCCTGTTTGATGTGATGGTTCTGATGGCCTTATTTGGCCTTTTTAAGGAATGGTCACAGATACCGCCACTTTATTCAACGACCCCCCTGTATCGTTTTCTTTTATCGACTGGCGGGTATATTTATCTAAGCTTATCGATCTTTATAATGCTTATTTTGGCAAAACGCGGGATCGAAGGGCGATTATTGATTCTTTGGTTGTTTTGCTTGGTATGGGCCACTGACATCGGTGCCTATTTTACAGGTCGCTTTTTGAAAGGGCCCAAATTAGCCCCAAAAATCAGCCCTAACAAAACATGGTCCGGATTTGTGGGGGGAATTCTTGGCGCCACCATCGTTACAGTCATCCTGGAGCCTTACTTTAAAATAAGCCCCCTATTTCCAACCTCACCCATGTTAACCGCTTTTATTTTGTCGGTATCCGCCCATATGGGTGATTTACTGGAATCTTATATCAAGCGTCGCGCTGGCATAAAGGATTCCGGAAATTTGATCCCTGGCCATGGAGGATTATTGGACCGCCTGGATAGTCTGCTATTAGTAAGCCTGATAACAGGATTGTTGCTGTTGTTAAAATAGCAAAAAGACTAACGCCGCATTCCCATGAAACAAAATTTTCCTTTTCCTGATTTTTTTGCAAGATACATTGCGTAATCAGCATGACTAATAAGGTCATCGTATGTTTCCCCATTGACTGGAAACAACGAAATCCCAATGCTGACACCAATTTTCAGGGAATATCCTTCGTAAACATAAGGGCTACTCAGGCGACATAAAATTCGATGAGCAATAGTCTCAACAACGGATTCACGACCAACGCCATCCAAAATGACAGCAAACTCATCGCCACCCAAACGGGACACGGTATCGTTTTTTCGCATGCAATTTTTAAGCCTGGATGCAACTTGCTTTAAAAGCCAATCCCCGACTGTGTGCTGATAATCATCATTAATGGCCTTAAACCCATCCAGATCAAGGAACAAAACAGCAAATTTCTTGTGTTCTGCGGCCGCCAAACCCAACGAGCAAACCTTTTCCTCAAGGCGATCTTTAAAGAATCGACGATTGGGCAACCCCGTTAGTGAATCGTAATAAGCCAGAAAGGCAAGCTCAGTCTTGGATTGTTTTTGATGAACCGGCCCAAATCGATTGATTTCAAGCCAAGGAGACTGAAGGGCTTGCCTAGCAAAATTATCAACCCTCAACCAAAACAAGGGGCTATCGGTTAGACCAACATAAAAATCATTGGCGCCCGCCGCTATGTAAGGCTCCATCGGGACATAAAATTCATTCCATATCAGCGTTGGCATAGAACGCAGGGAATGGGATCGATGACTCAGAAACGTTAATGCCTGATCATTTGGCAAACCAGCATCAACAAAGACAAGGTCGACCTTTTTGAAACGAATAACATCGTGAATATAGGAATAATTCTTGAGGGTGATAACCTCATAACAATCCAAAAAATCTCTAGAAAAAGCTATGCAGGGTTTTTCCGTTAAGAAAAGCAACCTCAGCTTGGCTTTTTTAAGGGTCTCTTTTTTTGGCTGCAATGCAGTCACACCAAAGCCCTTCTTAACAAGGATAGGATTTTCAATCAGTTCGAGCTTGAGCATGGTTGCTATCTTTGTTAAAGAAGGGTTGCGTTATAAAAAGTTAGTCGTCTTCCCCATCATGTTCAGGATCTTCGACCACCGATTCTTCGATGCCATCCTCCTCATCTTCCACTATCATCGTGCTGTCGTTCGTCACGGCAAAAGACGGACAGAAAGCAGCCATTCCAAGAGCCAATACACACCAAATACCCAATCTTGATATCATAACTTTAAAACTCTCTCTAAAATAATTTATAAGATACAAACGATCATAGCCATATGCTCGCTTCATGTCTATGAATCCGTACAATTTGGATCCCGCGTCATACAATCGATTAATTTTGCTGCCTGAACTGTTTCTTCTACGTCATGAACGCGTAAAATATCGGCGCCCTTTAAGATACCAACCACACCAGCGGCGATGCTTCCCCCCAAACGTTTGTGTACGGCAGAATCCGTTGCATGACCAATAAAGGATTTCCGTGATGCCCCCAAAAGAATTGGATACCCCATATATTTTAGCTGATCCAGGCGATAAATAAGCTGTATGTTTTGTTCAACCGTTTTGCCAAACCCAATGCCCGGATCAATAATGATGCGGCTTTTATGAACGCCATGACTAATTGCATGCAGGGTCATTTTCTCAATATCATGCCCAATTTCAGCCACAAAATCATAACCATTGGTAGATCTATATTGGCCACCGCGATCGCTTTGCACAATAAATTGATTCTGATGGGAATGCATGATGACAACGTGTGTTTTGCTACGCTGGACAATATCAACCATTTGCGGATCGGTTATAAGGCCACTAACATCGTTAATGATGGTTGCCCCTGCCTGAACAGCCTCCCTTGCGACATCGGCTTTTGTTGTATCGATCGACAACGGAATGGAAAAACGATCCCGAAGGATTTTAATAACGGGAATGACGCGGTTGATTTCTTCCGTGGGATGCACATAAATGGCACCGGGGCGCGTGCTTTCCCCGCCAATATCAAGAATATCAACACCGGCTTCTATGAACTTTGATGCGCGTTCTATGGCGCTATTAATGACATCAGGTGTCGACATCAATCCATCCCCAGAAAAGGAATCTGGCGTTACGTTCAAGATGCCCATTATGAGTGTTTTTTGTCCAAACTGAATAGCGCACATAAGTCTTAGATTGTTTTCAAAACATAGTTTCAGTACACTTATCATATAAGTAACAGAGATGATAGAAGAATCAATGCCTTACCAAACATTAAATAATATCGATTGTGTCCATAAAGTTGTTTTGTTGCGCGTCGATTTAAATGTACCCATTACAAACAACAAAGTAACAGACACAACAAGAATAGAACGCTTACTGCCAACGATTCGGGAGCTCCTCAAGGCACAGGCAAAGATTGTTATTTTGTCCCACTTTGGCCGCCCAAAACCGAACAATGATCCTGCTCTTTGGGATAAAGCCCATTCTTTAAAAAACATTTTATCCTCCGTCGAATCCATTTTTCAGGTTCCGGTCATTTTTGTTGATAAATGCGTGGGCGAAGACGTTCAGAATGCGATTTCTGCAGCCAATTGGGGCAGCGTTATTTTGTTGGAAAACCTGCGCTATTATCCAGGTGAAGAAGCAAACGATCCAGAATTCGCCGAACAATTGGCAAAGCTTGGTGATATTTATGTCAACGACGCCTTTTCATGTTCACACAGGGCGCACGCATCCGTAACAAGCATCACCCAATATTTACCCTCTGTCGCAGGGCGCGCCATGCAGGGTGAATTGGAACATCTGGACAAAGCGCTCACAACACCCAAGCATCCAGTGGTGGCCATTGTTGGGGGATCGAAAATATCAACAAAGCTCGATTTATTGCTCAATTTAAGCCACAAGGTAGATACGCTTGTAATTGGCGGGGGCATGGCCAATACGATGCTGGCAGCGCAAGGAATTGACGTAGGGCAATCTCTTTTCGAGCCGAACTTACTAGACACAGCGCGTCGTATTTTGACGGAATCCAAGGCCGAAATCATTTTGCCAGATGATGTGGTCGTAGCCGCTGATTTAAACGATGGCACCAACAGTTATATGGTGGCTGCCAACGCAATCCCCGGTGATCAAAAAGTCTTTGATATCGGGCCCCTGACGGTGGAAAAAATTAAAAGCTACCTTGATCGAGCATCCACTATAGTATGGAATGGTCCTGTTGGGGCCTATGAATATGCACCCTTTGACCAAGCCACCACAAAGATTGCCCAACACGTTGCCGTCTTAACATCAACACGCGGGGTGATTAGCGTGGCTGGCGGCGGAGAAACCGTAGAATCCCTGGGGAAAGCGGGTGTTACCGACAAGTTTAGCTATGTCTCAACAGCTGGCGGGGCATTCTTGGAATGGTTAGAGGGGAAAACCCTGCCCGGGGTTGCTGCTTTGGAAAAAGCAGGGGAATAAAAAGTCTTGCGGCCCGCGATGGTGTTCATCGCGAGCCGCCGTGAATAGGTATAGCAATTTCATAAACGTTGCTGCAGCTTACCCGAATAACCCACCCCAGTAACTTTTTGCTGCCTGAAAACCACTTGTTATGTTTTCAGCTATCGATTTTACGCCTTCCGCTATCGTTGCTGCGATATCCGCAGCTTGCGTCCAAAAACCTTTGTGTTGCAATATTTGAACAGGCTCGTCTGATTGGGCATCCCTTTTCATTGCCGACAAAGAATGATGTTTTAGTGGGTTCCAGCTTTCTTCTGCAGCCAAAGCAACAGACAAACCAACATGTTTAAATCCAGTAAAATACCCAAAAAATAATTGTGTCCCCAAGGAAACCATGGATACAATATCATTTTTTCTCCAAAGTCGAATGCTGTGATCCTCCAGCAGTGAATCGATAATTTCTGCAGCAGCCTTGTCAGCAACACGCGGAGAATTAAAAGTCACCAAATCAAGGCTTGCATCCGGGCGTGCTTTTTTAATATCAGCGGCCGCAAGTGTTGCAAGCGCACCCCCTAGGCTGTGGCCCGTAACACAAAAGTCGACATCATCGTAACCCAATGAATTGTTCTTCATGATTGAATCGATGTTGGAACGTATTACATCCCGACTTTGTAAATAACGATCCAAAAAACCACCATGAAAATTTCCATCGATTCCGATGCTTTCCCCTGATTTTTTCATGGCATAAAGATTTGTTAACCAATCAGATGAACATTCAGTACCATGAAAAGCAATGGTAATCTTATGACGACCTAATTCATCCACTTTATAACTAATAAAGCCCGCGGACTGGCCGTCTCTTTCTTGTGTTGTTGCATAAAAATTAAAAACTTGTTCAGCTTGGGCCATTCGATTGCGATCAACTATACTCTCCGGCTTATTATAAGCAGCAGAAGCATAATCGCTGGCATCCCTAATAAGAGCCCCACAACTGCGCGGAGAAACCAAAAAAGTATCATCCGATATATCAACAAGGTCATGCATTTCAACCGGTATGTCTGCAAAAATAGCCGACGCCGACAACAAAAGAACAGCGGCTAATTTTCCGATTTTAAACATTCTTCTCTCCAAATAAATTAATGAACCCAACGGCTTAGCATACATATAGTGACCGGCTGCTTGCATGTCAAGTATATTTATCCAACACACAATAAAATAATATAAAAAATGCAATACGACTCGCGCGGCACTAAAATAATCGCGTCATTCGACTTGTGGTTGTTTTCAACCCTTCGGTTACTTTCGTCCAAACCTCTTTACGGGGCTGTATCTGCTGGACTGGTTCTTTTGCAAAAGCAGACCCCCTTATGGACAAAAACAGCGACAACAATGAATGATTTTTAATGGAAAACCTCTCCTCCTCTGGGGCTAAAGGAACGGATAGGCCAACATGTTTGTATCCGGTAAAAAACCCCAAATTCACGGCGTTTCCAGGTATCATCATGGTGAATGGATCTCCCTTGCGCCAGATACGAACAGACCGATTGTCCAATAGATTTTCAATAAAAGATGCCCCTGTATCATCAACAACACGCGGAGAGCTAAACGTCACCAAATCAAGTCCGCCAATATTTTTGTATTTATTCTTGATATCGGCGGCCGCCAGCGTTGAAAGCGCCCCGCCCAAACTGTGTCCCGTGAAAAGAAAGTCTATTGAATCAAGCGAACAGCCTTTGTTTTTTACAATTTCATTAATGATTGAAAAAACAGCCTCGCGACTTTGCAGGTAACGGTCCAAAAAACCGCTGTGGACATATCCAGCGATGCCAATCTGGGAACCGGATGATTTCCAAAACTTAACGTTTGTGGCCCAATCATCGTTATCTTCTATTGTGGTTTCAGTACCCCGAAAGGAAACAGTGATTTTATGACGACCCGTTGCCTTGTCCATTGTGTGACTGGCAAATCCTGCTGGCAAATCCTTGCGACCCGGCTTTACCGAATAAAAAGGAACAACGTCTTGGATTTCGGACAGCTTGTCACGTTGATCAATATTGCTGGGATAGGCAGCACTGGCAGCAATGACGGCTTTTTTGATAAGACGCGCCTGATTACAGAAACGATCAAAATCATCAATATCCTCATCCAATGCGGGTGTAACGATAGACGGTTTAGAAAAAAAATTCGTGACCGAATACAATAAATCGGTAGAAAGCCTTACCAAACGAATCATTTTCATCTTAACAACAACCATATGCCAAATTGAACATGTCAAACATGTAATGGCAGTATTTTTGTTTTCAAGTATTTTTTATAATTTGATTCGAAAATGTAGGAGCATTAATTTGGGAACCACGCGATTCCTCTATGTGCTGGTCTGCTCGGCCCAGGAAACATCGTAATCTGTAAATCCAAAATGATAGGAAATTTCATGCACCATCACGTGGCGCACAACTTTTTCCAATGTTTCACCGTTATCGCGGGCATATCGAATCAGGGGCCCCCGGTATAAATAGATCAAATCCGGCATAGAAACAGAGCCTTCTGATTTTTTGGCAGAAACAGGCAGCCCCCGATACAAACCCAAAAGATCATATTTATCCTTGATCTTCAGACTACCCAAAGTTTGCTCGTCTGAAAAATTTTCCACCTTAACACACAGGGAATCTAGCAAAATTTGAAACTTTTCTGGTAGACTGTCAATTGTTCGCTGTGCCAACACGTAAAAATCAGCTATGTCCGGCAATGAAGTAATGCTTTTTGTACGATATTTAGAAAGATTTTGCGCGTCCATAAGATGCCTTCGTATATGTATGGTAGTAACAATAGCCCCTATTAACTACTGTAGCGGAAAAAGGTTAACAAAATGCCTATACGAGCAATAAAAAAACACAAAACGAATAAATAATTTAAAGAGATGAAAATGAAAGCCTTTATGAGAGTCAAACTATGGGGGGTATTGCTCCTTGTTACGCCGTTGTTGTTGGGTGGATGTGCCGATGCTATCGTCTCGGCTGTCAAATCGGTATTTAGCCTTCAAACAGCCAAAGTTTGGCTTGAAAAAGTGTGCTTTAAGGCATCAAATGACGTTAATGATGGATCGCCCGTAACGGTGCACATATTGATTATCTACAAACCAGATTTATTGGCAGAATTGTCAAAGATGGATTCAGATGCCTATTTTCAAAAAGCAACACAAATCAAAACAGACAACCCAGAAGACCTGGATCTTTTCAAATATGATATCATCCGTGGACAAAAATTGGACAATGTGCCGATTACACCTTCCAAAGTAAGCGGGGAAGGTGTATTAATATTTGCGCGCTATAGCAGCCCTGGGGCTCATCGTGTTGCTGTAGGAAGCGAAAAGGAAATTATTATTCAGCTTGATAAACTTGATTTTAAAATAATCCCCGCTATCCCCACCAAATAAAGCACCTATAGGAATGATGATTATACTATGACCAATTCCACCAATCCAGACCCGTCCACTTTAACCCTGGCAGGGCAATGGGAAAGAATCTGCGAACAGTTGCATCAAGACTATGGCGAGGCAGCCTTTAAAAGCTGGATAAAACCACTGCGCCTTGGGGAAATAAAGGATGGGAAAGTCTGTTTTATTGCCCCGAGCCGCTTCATGAAAGATTGGATTCTGGCCAATTATGGGGAAAGATTATCATCTTATTGGCGCCATTATGTCCCAAACCTAAGGGGTATTGAAATTGATGTCAGTTTCGTGCCCGGGGTTGCGCCCGGGGGCCCAACAACCGGTACATCCGAAAAAAGCGAACCCGCCGCCGCGTCATGGAGCACACACAACGACGAAGCCGAAGACAATCGCGATGACGTCAGTGCCGCATTGGATGCACGCTTTACATTTGAAAATTTTGTCGTCGGCAAACCGAACGAACTTGCCTATGCAGCGGCGCTCAGGGCAGCTGAATCACAAACCCCTACATTCAATCCGCTTTTCCTTTATGGGGGCGTTGGCCTTGGTAAAACTCACTTAATGCATGCCATCGCATGGCACATCAAAAAAGTTCACCCCACGCGCAAAGTTATTTATCTTTCCGCAGAAAAATTTATGTACCAATTTATTCGGGCACTTCGCTATAAAGACACAGTCTCGTTTAAGGATCTGTTCCGAAGTGTCGATGTTCTGATGGTCGACGATGTTCAATTTATTAGCGGCAAAGACACAACACAGGAAGAATTTTTTCATACATTCAATGCATTGGTTGATAACAATCGACAGGTCATAGTCTCCGCCGATAAATCACCATCCGATCTTGAAAAAATGGAGGAACGCCTTAAATCCCGCTTGGGGTGGGGCCTTGTGGCAGATATTCACCCAACAACTTATGAACTGCGTCTGGGTATCCTTCAAGCAAAAGTTGATGCCATGAAAGTCATCATTCCAAAGGATGTGATGGAATTTCTGGCATTCAAAATCAGCTCCAACATTCGGGAGCTTGAAGGGGCGCTGAATCGTATTGTTGCGCATTCTACGTTGGTTGGACGCAACATCACATTGGACACAACACAAGAAGTGCTTCGTGATTTGTTACGCTCGACAGATCGTCGCCTGACCATCGAAGACATTCAAAAACGTGTTTGTGAATTTTACAGCATCAAGCTGTCTGATTTGTTGTCCACAAAGCGCCTGCAGGTCATCACACGCCCGCGTCAGGTGGCGATGTACCTTTCCAAAATATTAACAACAAAATCCTTGCCGGAAATCGGCCGTAAATTCGGTGGACGTGATCATACAACGGTCCTGCATTCGGTCCGTAAAGTTCAGCAAACATGTACCGAAAATACAGAATTTGCCAACGATGTGAATACATTAAAACGATCTTTGGAGTCCTAGAATAACTTTCAGTCATTTGCCCGAAAATCGTAGCACCAAAAAACATGGTGCAATTTTCAAAAAAACGTCATAGACTTTTTAGTAGAGTTTCTTATATGTGGCATAAAAATGACGTCAAAAGCTATTTCGATTGAGGATTATCCTGGCGCAACAGGAACACGGGACATTTCAAAATCATATCGCTATTGGCGCCTGCGTATAATGTATTCCATGATGATGGGATATGCTGGATTTTATCTTATTCGGCAAAATTTCACGATGGCCATTCCATCCATGCAATCAGAATTAGGGTATAGCAAAACCCAAATAGGATGGATCATTACCAGCGCAGCCATTGTCTATGGCCTTGGCAAAGGCCTGAGCGGGCTTTTAAGCGACCGCAGCAATGCCCGTTATTTTATGACGTTTGGCTTGTTTATGTCTGCCGTGATGAACCTGTGCATGGGATTTAGCTCTACCCTGCCATCATTGATGATTTTTTGGACATTAAATTCGTGTTTCCAATCCATGGGATGGCCGCCCTGCGCCCGTCTTTTAACGCATTGGTTCTGCCCCAAAGAAATTGGGACAAAATGGGCCCTTTGGAATACGTCTCAACAAATTGGCGGCGCCGCTATTTTGGTTATGGCCGGCTTTTTGATCGAAAATTATGGATGGCGCTATGCCTTTTATGTGCCAGGAATAATTTGCTTATTCTTGTCTGTCTTTTTGTTTAATCGTTTACGGGATACACCCCAATCATTGGGCTTGCCATCCGTGGAGGAATACAAGGGACTTGTGAAGACCGCCCAGGATCACGAAGAGCAAAATCTAACGATGCGCGAAATTATCGTCGAAAAAGTTCTGAAAAACAAACTGGTTTGGTATGTGTGTTTTGCCAACTTTTTTCTATACATTGTGCGCATGGCCGTTTTCAATTGGGCCCCAACATTTTTAAGGGAATTCAAGGGAAGCCCGATCGAAACAGCCGGATGGCAATCAGCAACATTTGATGTGGCCGGAATGTTCGGTGGCGTTGTCGCTGGATATCTTTCTGATAAAATATTCCGCGGACACAGGGGCCAAGTTGGATCCATATTTATGGTGCTTTTGGCATTTTGCGTGCTATTTTTGTGGAACGCCCCCGCAGGGCAAGTTTGGCTTCATTTTATAGGCATGGCAACGATCGGATTTTTAGTGTCAGGTCCCCAGATACTGGTTGGCGTGGCAGCAACAGACTTTGCATCCAAAAAGGCAGCGGGGGCAGCATCGGGCCTTACGGGGATATTTGGATACCTCGGGACAGCCGTGACTGGCGTTGGTGTTGGCGCAATTGTTGATAATTACGGATGGGATTATGCCTTTATGTTGGTAACCGCATCCGCCTTGCTTGGTGCCGTGTTTTTCTCATTAACATGGAATCACCGATCCAAAGTTCTGGAAGAGCTCGACAAAGCCAATTTGGAATAGGCGTTCTATGCGCATTCCCGATTGTCCGGGTCCGCATACATGTGAACCCGCACATTAAAAATATTGCCTAATTGGTAGTCTTGAGGTACATATAATATAACACCTTGTGGGTAACGCCTTGTGGCAGTAAATTTTAAAACCATTTTTGAGGACTTGAAGAATGAAAAAAGGAATCCATCCTGAATATCATCCCATTACAGTTGTAATGACAGACGGAACCAGTTTTGTAACCCGCAGCACATGGGGAAAAGAAGGCGATACGATTCGTCTTGATATCGATCCCTTGTCACATCCAGCATGGACGGGCGCTGGTCACAAATTGATGGATACCGGCGGTCAAATCAGCAAGTTCAGCAAGCGTTACCAAAATTTTGGATTAGAGAATAACGCTTAAAGTATATACGCATTTTGCGTAAACCACCAAAAACCAGCTCCCCCGTCACCCCGTGGCTTGACCAGGAAACCTGTAGGTTTCCCCATGTGGATCCCGCGATCAAGTCGCGGGATGACGGGAGGGGTATTTCACGAAAAATAATCCAAATTTTGTGCCCCTTAAAGGACGGTTAAAGCGATGCCATTGATGGACAGTCATTCCGTCCCCGATTATTTATTAAATCTTAATTCCGCGCAACAGCAGGCCATTCTGACAACAGAGGGGCCTGTTCTGATTCTGGCCGGGGCCGGTACAGGGAAAACGCGCGTCTTAACCACTCGGCTTGCACATATTTTACGGACAAGCCTGGCCTACCCATCCCAAGTTTTGGCCGTTACGTTCACCAACAGGGCGGCCCAGGAAATGCGCGAACGCATTGCCCAATTGCTAGAACGATCCGTTGATGGCATGTGGCTGGGCACATTTCATTCTTTGTCCGTTAGAATTTTACGCCGCCATGCCGAACTGGTCGGGCTGCAGTCGAATTTTACGATTCTTGATTCGGATGATCAGATGCGTCTGATTAAGCAGATTCTAAAAGCAGAGAATATCGACGGTCAATATCCGCCCAAACTTATTATATCCATCATCAATCGCTGGAAAGACAGGGGGCTAACCCCGGACAACACACAATCCCCTGGCAACGCCAAGGATTATCACCACATAGCATCCAAAGTTTATCAGACTTACCAGGAACGCCTGTTGATTCTGAATGCTGCTGATTTCGGCGATTTGCTGTTGCATTGTTTAACCCTGTTCAAGCAACAACCAGACGTCCTGCAATCCTACCAAGATCAATTCCATTACCTATTGGTGGACGAATACCAAGACACAAACGTAGCGCAATATATGTGGTTGCGCCTGTTGGCAGGCCGATCAGGGGGCGACAAAGGGCAAAACCTGTGTTGTGTTGGCGATGACGATCAGTCAATCTATGGCTGGCGGGGCGCTGAAATTGGCAATATCTTGCGATTCGAAAAGGATTTCCCCGGCGCCACCATTATTCGGTTGGAACAAAACTACCGATCAACATCCCACATTCTGGGTGCTGCCAGTGGTTTAATTGCCCATAATCAAGGCCGTCTTGGGAAAACATTGTGGACAGACGGAGACCACGGTGAACCCGTATCCATCCAGGGTACATGGGATTCCGAAGCCGAAGCCCGTTACATCGGGGATGAAACCGAAGCATTCCAACGCAATGGATATGCCCTGGGGGATATCGCCATTTTGGTCAGAGCCGGCTTTCAAACCCGTGAACTAGAGGAACGATTCCTGAAAATCGGCCTCCCCTACCGGGTGATTGGCGGCCTTCGATTTTATGAACGATTGGAAATCAGGGATGCTTTAGCCTATTTTAGGTTGCTGGTCCAACCCGACGATGGCTTAGCGTTAGAACGAATCATTAATACACCCCGCCGTGGCATTGGAACTGTAACCCTGCAGGCCATCCACATTTTGGCACGGGAACAAGGGATTTCCCTGCCCAAAGCTGCCCATTATTATGCCGAAAACGAGGCCAAGGGCGCCACCAAAGCTGCACTTTTGCTCTTTTTCGAAAACCTAGACCGGTGGCGACAATTATTGGAACCGCACAATGAAATCCCAATGGATCACGCCGAAGTTGCCAGAATGGTTTTGGATGAATCAGGCTATACGAAAATATGGCGCGAGGATAAATCAGCGGATTCCCCAGGGCGCCTTGAAAACTTAAAAGAATTAATCAGTGCCATAAAGGAATTCCAATATTTGCCAGGATTTTTGGAACACGTTAGTTTGGTCACAGAAAAAAGCCAAAGCGACCAACAAGATATGATCAGCATCATGACGCTGCATGCAGCAAAGGGGTTAGAATTCAAGGTTGTTTTCTTGTCCGGATGGGAAGAAAATCTTTTCCCCCACCCCCGCGCGTTACAAGAATCTGGCCAATCCGGACTAGAAGAAGAACGTCGCCTGGGGTACGTTGGCATCAGCCGTGCAAAAGAACGCGCCATTATAACCTATTGCCTACAAAGACGATCCTATCAAGGGTGGCAACCCGCCGTTCCATCCCGCTTTATCAAGGAAATCCCAGGTGACCATGTCGTTCATATCAACCAAAATGGGACCGAAATTTCAGATTCCATGGGAAGAATCGCGACCGAAAATCCCCCAAAAAAGGTTGATCGTTATAGTGAAAAAAAACCAGCAAAGCTTGTAAAGGCTGTCGTATTGCATTCCTTTTTAATAGGGGACACAGTTTTTCACCAAAAATTTGGGCATGGAACAATCGTCGACATAGATGGGGCCACCCTTGGTGTTGAATTTGAACAGTCAGAGTATAAAAAAATTATCGGGAATTTTGTGACAAAGGTATGACACTATTAACTGTTTCTTAACGAAATCACACTAGACTAACCCTTATATCCAAGGAATTGCACAAACGTTTCTTATGATGAAGATTATTTATATTCTCAATGGCCCGAACCTCAACCTATTGGGGACGCGCCAACCAGATCTATATGGAAAAATATCTTTGGACGATATTCGTCAAAATTGCCATCTGCTAGCCACGGAATTTGGATATAAACAAGATTTTCGGCAAACGAATCACGAAGGGATGCTGATAGACTGGGTCCAAGAAGCCGCACAAAAAGCATCGGGGATTTTGATTAATGCTGGTGGTTTAACGCATACTTCGGTAAGCTTATTAGATGCTTTACTAACAGTGACGATCCCCGTTATCGAGGTACACTTAACCATCCCTTGCCAACGTGAATCTTTCCGCCATCAGTCTTTTGTGACACCAGCGGCACATGGAATTGTTGCGGGGTTTGGGCCCAATAGCTATACATTAGCGTTAAGGGCCTTGGTTGAAAAAATTGAAAAACAAAGAGCTTAAAAAAAGAGAATAACATGTCCACAAAAATTACCATTGACGACAAAGCCATTCGAAAGCTAGCAAGGCTCCTAGAAGAAGTCAGCCTTAGTGAAATCGAATACGAAAACGACGGATGCCGCATACGTGTGTCCAAGCAAATTCCCGGTGGTGGTGCCCCCTATACCATAGTAACATCCAATTCGGATGATTCTGGCAGGGGAGAATCCGCCGAAGCGTTATCTGCCCCGGTTTCCCGCGAACAGGGCAATCAACCGAACTGGGAAAATCACCACGGACTTATTAAGTCCCCCATGGTTGGAACGGCCTATTTAGCACCCGAACCAGGGTCACCCGTTTTCGTAAAGGTGGGGGACATGATCGAAGTCGGTCATACTCTGCTCGTCCTAGAGGCGATGAAGGTAATGAATCCCATTAAGGCCGCAAGAGCAGGAAAAGTTATCCATGTTTTTGTCAAAAATGGCGCCCCTGTAGAATTTGGCGAACCCCTTTGCGTTATTGAATAGTTTTCGAGAATAATTTTCAGGAGTAATTTATGGCAATGTTTTCGAAAATATTAATTGCTAATCGTGGTGAAATCGCCCTCAGAATCATACGGGCATGTCGCGAACTTGGCGTTAAAACGGTTGCAGTCCATTCAACGGCGGACGTTGATTCAATGCATGTTCGCCTGGCCGATGAAAGTGTTTGCATTGGACCCCCTGCTGCCAAAGACAGCTATCTCAATATGCCAGCCCTTTTGAGCGCAGCCGATATAACCGGCGCAGAAGCCATTCACCCTGGTGTGGGCTTTTTGTCAGAAAATGCCGCATTCGCATCCATGGTAACAGAACATGGCATGGTTTTTATTGGCCCAACCGCCGAACACATTGGCCTAATGGGTGACAAGGTCAAGGCCAAAAAACTGATGATAGAACTTGGTGTTCCTGTTGTTCCTGGATCAGAGGGAAGCATCGATACCGAAGAACAAGCCATCGAAACAGCTGCATTAATCGGGTTTCCGGTAATTTTTAAGGCCATATCAGGCGGCGGCGGCAAAGGAATGAAAGTCGCAAGTAACCCAGCCGAGGTCGCCAGCGCCTTTCGTTTGGCAAAAGTAGAGGCCAAAGCAAACTTCGGCAATGACCAAGTGTTTATGGAACGCTATCTGCGTAAACCACGCCACATCGAAATTCAGATTCTGGCCGATCATCATGGTAATGTCGTGTATCTGGGGGAGCGAGATTGTTCATTGCAACGTCGCCACCAAAAAGTATTCGAGGAATCCCCCTCGCCTGCGCTGACACCAAAACTCAGGGACGATCTGGGTGAAATTGTGCGTCAAGCGATTGGAAAAATGGGATACAGGGGTGCTGGAACCCTTGAATTTCTGTTTGAAAATGGGGAATTTTTCTTTATGGAAATGAATACCCGCATCCAAGTGGAACACACAATTACCGAAATGGTGACGGGCGTTGATTTGGTCAAAGAACAAATTAAAGTCGCAGCTGATATTCCATTACCCTTCACACAAAAAGACATTGTTATCAATGGGCACTCGATCGAATGCCGCATCAATGCAGAAGATTCGGAAACTTTCATACCCTCACCCGGTAAAATTGGGATGTACCATGTTCCCGGTGGATTTGGCATTCGCGTAGATAGTCACTTGTACCAGGGATACACAGTCCCCCCATACTACGACAGCATGATCTCCAAATTGATTGCGCACGGAAACACCCGTGAAGAATGCCTCAATCGGATGGAGCGCGCCTTGCATGAATATGTGATAGAGGGTGTCTCCACAACACTCCCCCTCCACCGCAAGCTTGTCAGAAATACGGATGTCAGAAACGGTGATTATGACAATCACTGGCTTGAAGAATGGCTAGAGAAAAAATAATCACACCATGAAAAACACTATACCCAATGAATTTCGAAATCTGGATTTGAAAATAAGGACCGAGCGCCCGGAGTGTACAGAGACGTACATGAGGACGCGAGGTTCCGAAATTTTCGAAGATCAGAGTTTGAAAGGCGAAGGGTATAACTCGTCGCACGATCGCGATCGCCCTAATCATGGAAGAATTTTGGCCAAGCGGATCTTGGCCGAACACATAGCACCCTATAAACCGAATTTTGCGCTGGCGTGCTTTTTTATGGTCCTGGCGGCACTGGCGACGGCTGCCCTGCCCTATCTTTTGCAACCCGTATTCGATGATGTTTTTACCGCCAACGATCCCAAGCTGTTGGCATACTTTTGTGGGGCAGTCCTGACCGCTTTCATTGTCAAGGGAATCGCGTCCTACGGTGAATCGGTTGTCATGACATACGTCGGTCAAAAAATCATCTCTGACATTCAAAATCGGCTTTTCGCCCATTTAATGAAGGCGGATTTGTCTTTTTTCCACAACACAACCAGTGGGGATCTGCTGTCCCGCTTTACGAACGATGTGAACATGATGCGAAATGCTATGGCCAATACGTTAATCGGCCTTGGGAAAGATTCGCTGACCTTTCTGTTTTTGGGGGGGGTTATGTTCTATCGGGATTTTACACTGGCCCTGATCGCCTTTGTCGTGTTCCCCATAGCGATCCTTCCCATAACCTTCCAAGGGATTCGCGTTGTTAAAGCATACGGCATGGAACAAGCCGAAGCCATTCGCGCCGAAACCATGATTCAGAAAATTTTTAAACTGATTTATAAATCGGCCCGAGTCAGGTCGGCATCGCACCCCATCATGGAAAGCTTGGGCGGCGTTGCCATTATTGGCGTTATTGCCTATGGTGGATGGCAGGTCATGCACCATAGCCGCACAGCCGGGGAATTTATTTCTTTCATTCTGGCCCTGGTTTTAGTTTATGAACCCTTAAAACGGCTGAGCAATTTAAACGCAAACCTGCAAGAAGGCCTGGCGGCAGCCACGCGCGTTTTCGCCATTTTGGACACACCACCACATATCACCGATCCCACAGCAGCGCATCCAATCGGTAAAACAGCGGGGAAAATTACATTTGATCATGTTTCTTTTTGCTACCCCAACGGAAAAGAGGCCTTAAAGGATCTTAACTTTGTGATCGAGCCTGGACACAGCATTGCCCTGGTTGGATCCAGTGGCGCTGGAAAATCAACAATCATTAACCTAATCCCACGTTTTTATGACGTCAGCCAAGGGCGAATATTATTAGATGACCAGGATATCCGCCATGTTAAATTGGATGATTTGCGGCACCAAATTGCCCTGGTCAGTCAAGAAATCGCCCTGTTTGATTTGTCAATCCGGGATAATATTGCCTATGGAACGCCGAACGCAACCAACGAACAAATCATTTCCGCAGCAAAATCCGCCGCCGCTGATGAGTTTATTGTACGACTGCCAGAAGGTTACGAAACAGTTATTGGCGAAAATGGGGTCAAACTATCGGGTGGACAACGGCAGCGCCTTGCTATTGCCCGGGCTATGCTCAAAAATGCACCCATATTGCTGTTGGATGAAGCCACATCCGCACTGGACACAGATTCCGAACGCCAGGTCCAATCAGCGCTTAAAATCTTAATGCAAGGACGAACGACAATCATGGTCGCCCACCGTCTTTCGACCGTTGTGGATGCGGATATTATCTATGTTCTGGATCATGGCGAAATCGTTGAAACAGGCAATCACAAGGCCCTGCTGAAACAAAAGGGGATTTATGCCAACCTTTGGCGCGCACAATCCCAAGGGGCTGCCTGAGCTAAAAATAGTATTTTTTAGATTTTCATAATGATTTATGCGATAATTTCAACCTAGGTAATACAATATAGTATTTCCCTGAAAAGTTAATAGACAGCAGGATAGATTTCTGGATAGCCACGTCGGGCTTCGCCCTCCTCGCTATGACGTCATGGCGAACGAACGAAGAGAGTGTGGCCATCCAGAAATCTATCTCTCTATTGATCACGTAGAAAAACACCATACCATTAAAATAAAAAAGGAATTGTTATGAAAAACAATAATCCCTTGATCTCCTTTGACTATGCCATCAAATATCTCCTCGGAGACAAAGGGGATTATAGTATCGTGGAAGGTTTTATATCGGCCCTACTTAAAACTAAGGGTTACAAGGATGTTAAAATCGTGGCCTTGCTTGAGAGTGAGAGCAATAAAGAAGACAGCAAAATTAAAAGAAGCCTTGCTGATTTAATCGTAGAGGACGCCGACCACCACAAATATATTATTGAGATAGAACGCACCGTCAAGGATTCATTTATCCATAAAGCATGTTTCAACACATCCAGGCTGATTGTGGATAATCTGGCCCCAAGGGAAGATTACACCCAAATCATCAAAATATTTCATATCTCGTTGCTCTATTTCCCGATAGGAAGCGGAAATGGTTCTATTTATCACGGAAAAACCATTATTCATGAAATCGAGACGAATGAAAGATTATCGGTTCATATCAAAAATAAAGAAACGGGCGAATTCTTTGATGCAACCAATATTTTGCCGGAATATTTTTATATTTCAGTTCCCCTGTTTAATGACCGCCTAGAAAGGGAAATAGATGACTGGCTGCACGTCATGAAATATGACGAAGTCCCCGAAACGTATCATTCGCCCTATATGGCCCAAGTTGCGGAAAAGCTGAGTATTCTCAAAATGACCCCCGATGAAAGGGCGAATTACTCCTATTACCGAAAGCAGCTTTACAATGATAGGGATGAGCTGCAAGCAGCCGAGGCCAGAGGTGAAGCCAAAACAAGAACTGAAATTGCAAAAAGGTTATTGTCTCAAAATATAGATATTGGTACGATATCTGTCGCTACAGGTTTATCTGTTGCTGACATTCAAAATATAAAATAGTAGTTTTTGCCCATTATGAGCACGATGAACACTCCCCTTTCTTTCCTCTGGTCGGTTATAAAACCATACAAGTTCCTGTACCTTGTCATGATGATGGCCCCCATTGCCAGCGGTGTTCATCTGATACTCTGCAATTATGCCGTGAAACTTTTAATCGATTTATTTACGCAGAACCATCATATTACTTTTGCACAAAGTTGGAAGCCAATCGCCTTATTCGTCAGTGCGCAAGTCATCATGGATGGTTCGTGGCGTGCGCATAATTTTGCCCAATTAAAATGCGTACCCTATATTTTACAAAATATAATGGATAAAGTTTGTACGCATTGTTTTAACCTGCCCTATACTTTTTTTCAAAATAATCTTTCGGGTTCTGTGGTTGGAAAGATAAAGGGAATTGGGGATAATTATTTTAAGATACAGCAAGCACTGGAGTATCACCTTAGTACACCTTTGTATATTACAGTATTTTCTGGCATTGCCATGGCTTTTACCAATATAAAAATATTCTTTTTTGTATTGGTATTTACACTTATTTATTCGCCAATCGCCTTTCGATTTTTTACAAAGCTTGCCAACATGGAGCAAGCCAAACAAGATTCTTGGTATCACCTGTTTGGAACGGTTGCCGATCGCATTGCCAATATTTTTACAATCTTTTCATTTGCGACAAGACAGCGTGAGCTACAAAAAATTCAAGACTATTACGACACCGTCCATAACCCCCTAACGATCAAATACTATAAGTATGATTTGATCATATCCATCATACTCTCTCTAGTTTATTGGGTATTTTTAATATCATTGTTTTGTTATGTTATTGACCTGCGCAACAATGGCGAGATTTCAATTGGCGATATTGCGTTTGTTATGTCCCTGACATTTTTATTTAGCGAAAATTGCTGGAACACAACAATGAAAATTAAGGATTTTTTGGAAGATATCGCGGCCTTTCGCGCCGCGTTCGCCATCATGAAAGTCCCCCAGGATACAATCGATAAACCGCATTCGCCTTCCCTCAAAATCGCAAAAGGGGGGATTGCCTTTCAAGATCTGTCGTTCAATTATGAAAACAACAGCAGTGTATTCAAAAATCTAAATCTTCATATCAAGGCCGGCGAAAGGGTCGGAATTGTCGGACACTCTGGCGCCGGAAAATCAACACTCATATCCTTGCTGCTCAAAAACTTTAAAGCAACAAGTGGCGATATTGTCATCGATGATCAAAGCATCTATGACGTTTCTTCCGATAGTTTGCGGTCTCAGATTTCACTAATTCCACAAGATATTATGCTTTTCCATCGCTCCATCGGTGAAAATATTGGATATGCCAAGGAAAATGCAACGCAAGCCGAAATAGAAAACGCCGCAAAAGCAGCAAACATCCATGAATTTATTGAAACTTTGCCCGACAAATACGACACCCTTGTCGGCGAAAGGGGCGTTAAGCTCAGTGGTGGACAACGTCAACGTATTGCAATCGCAAGGGCCATTCTTAAAAATGCCCCGATTTTGATTTTGGACGAGGCAACGTCTTCTCTTGACAGTCAGACTGAGCAGGAAATTCAAAAATCAATCAACACGATGCTTAACACAAATAAATCAACAGTTATTGCTATCGCGCATCGCCTTTCAACCATCAAGCATTTGGACAGAATCGTCGTTATGGAAGATGGAAACATTATTGAAGATGGCGATTTTTCAACGCTCCTTGCCATTCCGAATGGGAGATTCAAAAATCTTTGGGAACATCAGGTCAATGGAATGGTGGTTTAACAACTACGGAATCATAACCGTGACCTGCCCCGGAAATTTGATTTCTATCATTCCACCCCAAATACAGTTTAATTTCGCCCCATTATTTAACGCCTGCTTTCCGCAAATCTGAACCGTTGGCGATGGCGGCGACCACGGTGAAAAGGTCATGGGAATACAGGGCATGGGCGTCATGACCCCCAATGCCGCCACTGTTGCCGCAATCACCATGGGGTTACCCATGCTCTGGCACATGCCAAAGGGTAATATATTGGCAAACGGAAGGTTATCGCTGGTTGTACCCGCAGGCAATGAAAAGACATTCACCGTACTGGGCAGCACGATCATGGGAACGGGCATCGACCCAAAGCTGCATTTACATAAAGCAACACATGTTGTTTGCATTCCCATCGTTTTTCCCCTTTTTAAAAAGACGTACGGTCTATACCCTGAGTGCGACGTAAGAGTGGTATCAAAACAAGACCCCACCGTAGTTTTCCTCCGGCTTGACCGGAGGATCCAGTTGATAAAGATCAATTTCTTTCCCTGGACCCTATGGTCAAGCCATAGGGAAACTTGCTTTTGTCTGGGTTTTATTGACTTGTTACGTCGAACTCAGGGTCTATAGTAACCTTGGACAGCCCATGACTCAAGTGCCGTTAACTATTTGTTAATAATTTACCGCGCACAATCAAATCAATATCACGACATTACAAAAAAAACCCTAACCACTATGAATTTTATCACCCCCTTAACAAGATCCACCTTGATAACCTGCGCATTTCTGATGGCAACCGCACCAGGGAACGCTGCCGGTTTCCTGTTTGACCTTGCGTATGACAGCATATTCGGCACCAATGAATCCATTTTCTCCCCTATTTGCAAATTCCTTGATACCTACGAGGATCAACCCGAAGACGCCGATGTTGTTGCCTTTAAGCTACGCGTCAATGATCTTGGCGAATACAATCCCCGTCCAAGCGATGGACCGATGAATATGGATGCCCTTATTAAAATCCTCAACAATGGTTATGTCCTCACTAAAATAAAAATTTTTGGCGCTGACATACAGAATTACGATATAAATTCCCTGGCCTGGGCTATTCGCGACAATTGCACAGTAACGTCATTGTCCCTTGCGCATCAGACAAGAGCAAATATAGGAACCCTTATTATGGCCCTAAGGAATAATTCCACAATAACGTCGCTGCATCTTTCCAACAATGACATGAGAAACGACGACGGATATACAATTGAATACCTTTTGCGGGGTGGCCGGACCGCGCTGACTGACCTAGCCCTTGTCAATAACAAGCTGGGGGATGCTGGGGCAGTTGTTATTGCCGAATCCTTGATGGGTCAACGTAAAATAACAAGCCTTTGTTTCGAAGAAAACGAGCTGGAAGAAAAAGGACGAAACGCCATGGCCGCCCTAGCCCTGAACAATGGCACGATCACCAGGCTTCTGGTTAATAATACCGACCTTGTTACAAATGGGGCAGAACGAAAAACGCTTTTATACAAAGCGTGCAATAGGTTACAAAGTTTTATACCTGCTGGAATTATAGAAACACCAAAGGCGACCCCGTCCAGGGATAAAGAATCCATAAAAACAAAAGAAACAGATCTCAAGAATTCAGAAAGTTTAGAGTTAGCTTTGGAGCATGACTTAGCAAGTGCCCTCATCCTATATGGTGCATTTGGCAATGAGGAACAAAGCATAGAACAAGCCATCGAGGCGCTAAACGTCCCAACGTATACCCAAGATGAATGAAAATGTTGAAATTTTATGACAGAGATTTTTTTCAGAAACAAGATGAAAAAGCTGCGCATAGCTATTCTATGCAAAGCTTTTGAACCGCCGTTTATGGAGAAAAGATCCAACATAAAAATCAACATTTTCATTTAGATTGGGTATAAGCCCATAATGACCCGCGCGCTACCCTCACAACAATCCACCCAACAAAAGCACAATCAATAAAAAAATCACCATGGCTTTAAAAAACCGATACTGCCATGACGATTTCTGATTTGGGTGCGGCATTTCCCTGGGTGGAATAATTTCTCCGTATTGGTTTGTTCCAAAAGGCGGCCTTTTGTGGATCGCCAATGGGATAACTTTGTGATCGGCATCCTGCATTTTCGTTATGCGGCCTTGTGTTTAACAGCATCTAAATGAATAATAGAAACAATATAGGACGAAATAAGGGCAGAAAACAAACACCATACAGAATACATGGCATAGTGATAAAATATCCCCGTTAGGACAAGTGATCCCCCCAAAAGCCAACCAAAAAGCCTAATCCGTCTGTCTGGCGACAAAAGGGCCGGCCCCATGGTAACAAGAACATAGACAGCAAGTAAAAATTCATTGAATAGCATGCTATCAACGAAAGGAACATGTTTATAACCAAGACAGTGGGCATGTTTATAACATACAGATCCTTTATTTAGAATAATATCAACATTTGGATAGTATGCAAACAGCGGAATACAATAGTATATACTTAGTATAATCCCTATAATAATAAACAACTTGATGATCATCCTTTTATTCTTATAGGCGGGTGGCGTAATAGGGTAAATACTTAACCCAATCCAAAAGGGCCACAAGAAAAATGCAAAAAACAAAAAACTGTAGGCCGCAATCGTGGTGAGAGTCTGAGATCCCATTTTCATCCCCGTCCAAACAAACCCTTCGGAAAATTGTTGAATCCCAAACAACAAGGGAACAGAGCCTAAAATGGCATATTTTTTATTTTTTTGAATACTCTGATAAAGACAGTATGCCCCCGTTGGAATCAAAAGGGCGGCAGCTGAAAAACTTGCAGTTGCAGAAAAACACATTTTTATAGAGTTCACGTTTAACTGTTCATTATGCTTACCATCATAACGCACAATCGTTAAAATACGGTTAATTTTTTGCCATAAAATCCCGGGACAACACAGATGTTGCGGATGACCAGCCCTATCTGCTTAAAATTCGAACACAGACAATGCACACAAGGTTAATCATAGTGAACGAAAAACACAAACACCTTCTAAGTTTATTAAAGCAGGAACAACAGACCCGCCATCACGAAAAAGAAAAATACAATTGGCCAACCCACGCCCGCCCCAATCAATTGCCCCCATTGGATCCATGGAAAGTTTGGCTGATTTTGGCAGGTCGCGGATTTGGAAAAACACGCACAGGTGCCGAAACGATTCGGGCGTGGGTGAAAGACGGCCAATACAAACGAATCGCCCTGGTTGGGCGCAGCATAGCCGAAGCACGCGACATCATGATCGATGGGGAAAGCGGCTTGATGGCTGTCCACCCAAAATCCGATCGCCCCATTTTCGAGGCGTCTAAAAACCGCCTTGTTTGGCCAAACGGCGCCGTCGCGATGGTTGTTGGAGGCGATCACTACGAACGCCTTAGGGGGCCACAGTTCGATTTAGCCTGGGTGGATGAATTGGCCAAATTCCGATACCCGGATCAGCTTTGGGAACAATTAATGCTGTGTTTGCGGTTGGGGCAAAATCCACGCTGCTTGATCACAACAACGCCGAAACCAATTACCTTATTGGAAAAATTATTGGAATCCCCCGACGTTGCGATCACCAGGGGATCAACCTTTGATAACAAATCAAACCTGGCCCCGTCATTTTTGCAGCAAATCGTTAAACAATTCGATGGAACACGATTGGGATCCCAAGAATTGTATGCGGAATTATTAACCGATCGCCCAGGTGCCCTTTGGCAGCGGCAAATGATTCGCTATGCACACCCTGACGAGAACCAATTTCAACGCATCGTGATTGCGATCGATCCCGCAACAACACATCATAACCAAAGTGATGAAACCGGCATTGTCGTGGCAGCCATGGGGCAGGATCAAAAGGTTTATATCCTTGATGATTTAAGCGGCCGATACAGCCCAGCCGATTGGGGCCAAAGGGTGGCCAAAGCGTACTTCCAATACAAGGCAGACCGTGTCGTGGCCGAAATAAACAAGGGTGGCGACATGGTGGAAAGAATCGTTCGGTCCATCGATCCGCACATTGCGTACAAAGCCGTTCGGGCAACGCGGGGCAAGGCGGTCAGGGCGGAACCCATCGCCGCCCTGTATGAACAAGGGAAAGTTTTTCACGCCCGCCCCCTGCATGCGCTTGAAAAACAGTTGTGCGAATACATACCGGGGGTCACATCCAAATCCCCGGACCGTTTGGATGCGCTGGTTTGGGCCGTCACGGACCTGGCGTTGGAACGAGAAAACAACCCCGTGTTAAAGATATGGGGATGTCAGAGCGCCGGAGTGGGATAAAGTATTTTTCTGGATGAGCGGCAGAAAAAGAATTTAACAGAAAACCAGCATGCAAAAAAGCCATAACAACAAAAAATGTTTTCCTTTTTGGGGAAAATATGACTAAATCAAACTATGTGGAGGGGTGCCAGAGTGGCCGATCGGGGCGGTCTCGAAAACCGTTGTGCGTGTGAACGTACCGTGGGTTCGAATCCCACCCCCTCCGCCAGGCTTTGTTCTGCGAACTACGCCCAGCAAGCCGACATTGCTGTCGTGCACTTAACTACTTTAGTGTAATTGGAAAATAATGCGCATTTTGTTTTGTGGTGATATCGTCGGAAGAAGCGGCCGTGAAGTCGTTATTAAATACATTCCGCATTTGAAACAAAAATTGCAACTCGATTGCGTCATTGTGAACGGGGAAAACGCCGCACACGGCTTTGGCATCAATGCAACAATTTGCAAAGAATTGTACCAAGCGGGCGTTCACGTCATCACAACCGGTAATCATATTTGGGACCAGCGCGATGTTATCGGCTATATCGACAAAGATCCGTTTTTGTTGCGCCCCCTCAATTTCCCCCCAACGGCACCCGGCAAGGGATACACAGTTTATCAAACGCCAAAGGGGCAGTCTGTATTAGTCATGAATGCCATGGGACGGCTTTTCATGGATGCGATCGATGATCCGTTCGCGGCGGTAGATGCTGTATTAAAAAAAATGCCCCTGGGTGCCGCAGTGTCAGCAATTGTGTTGGATTTCCATGCGGAAGCAACGTCCGAAAAAATGTCGATGGCCCATTTTTGTGATGGGCGGGTTAGCTTGGTCGTTGGAACGCACACGCACACACCAACGGCGGATGAACAAATCCTGGATCATGGAACAGCTTGCCTGACGGATGCCGGAATGTGCGGGGATTATAATTCCGTTGTGGGCATGTTAAAGGACGCCCCCATTCACCGTTTTACACGGAAAATGCCATCAGAACGCCTGTCCCCAGCCCAAGGGGATGGAACCCTGTGTGGTGTGTATTTGGAAACGGATGATGCGACAGGGCTGGCCCTTAAAGTTGCCCCCGTCAGATTGGGCGGACGGCTGTCACAAACGATGCCGGTCATTTCTTAGAAATTTTTTCGCAAATAAACGATTTTTTAATATAGTGTTTTTCTGCGTGATCAATAGAGAGATAGCTTTTTGGATGGCCACACTCTCTTCGTTCGTTCGCCATGACGTCATGGCGAGGAGGGCGAAGCCCGACGTGGCCATCCAGAAAGCCATCCTGTTGTCTATTGACTTTGCAGGAAAATACTATACTTTCATTCCATAAGAAGCAGTTCAACAAATTTGCACTTATAACGTAAATATTAATTTATGCTATTTACTATTTTAATTTAATCCCAAAGAATACTCCCGTCATCCCGCAACTTGATCGCGGGATCCATATTGTGGACCCCGTGGTCAAGCCACGGGGTGACGGGGGTGTTTTTTATTGAACAATAAAACAGAAAACAATAGACAATTTTGAAAAAACAAAGTATTAGTCAGATTTTTAATTGAAAAACAGTCTCTATGAAAATAGTTTATAGTCCACCAGAACAATCCTCTCCATCCCCCTTGGGCCACAAGCGATTTCTGTTCCTGCGCCAGAACGATGCGTGACTTCCCCAACGGGCCGAGGCTCAAAAATCCCGTTCGTTGGGATTTGACTTTTCAGCACAGTCACAGCCTCCCCCTCGATCTCAGCAAATGCAGGGGGGTACTGCGGAGACGGCTGAAGGGCGCGAATCAGATTATAAATTTGCCATGCTCCCATCGTCCAATCAATCTTTCCATCCTCCGCGCACCGGCCACCGAAATAGGTTGCATCCTTTTCGTCCTGAACAACACGCGGGGCCGTCCCAGCCCTTAGTTGGGGTAATTGACGCATGACAATTTTTTGGGCTGCCTGGTTGATTTTTTCCATAACAATACCGGCCGTGTCAGTGATGTCTATCGGGACAGATTCTTGGTCAACAATATCACCTGCGTCGGCCTTTTTAACCATGTAATGCAAGGTCGCCCCAGTGCGCGCCTCTCCGTGAATCATGGCCCAGTTGACGGGACACCGCCCCCTGTATTTTGGCAACAACGACCCATGCATGTTAAATGCCCCAAGCCGTGGGATCCCTATAATCCCGTCCGAAATCATCTGGCGATAATAAAACGAAAAAATCAGATCCGGCTGCATCTGACGAATCAATTGAATCATCTCGGGCGTATTGGGATTGGCTGGCGTAAAAACAGGAATCGACCGTTGCCGTGCCAGATCCGCCACCGAATCGAACCAAATTGATTCTGTCGCGGAATTTTCGTGTGTGATAACGCCAACGATTTTTTCCCCTTGGTCGATCAGGATTTTCAGGCAATCGTGGCCAAGCTGGCTATAGGCAAAGACGAGGCTTGTCATTTTTTATCCCTTTATGCCGCCGTAGGATTAGCGGAGAATCCCTGTTCCGAATCAGCCGGCGATATCTGGTCATCGTGATGATCCGGATCCGAACCTGATTGGCCTGGTCTCAATTTTTCTAGTTTTTCAAAATAAGAGATACTTGCCAAAAAGCCCAAAGAAGCCGGGACAGTGATGACCAACAATCCCCAGTGATCAAACCAGTCCGTCAAGTATACAATTCCAAAAGAGGTAATAACATATGTAAGGGCCCTACCCAACGCATAACTGAAACTCGTAGCTGTAAAACGCTTATAAATTGGAAAATTCTTCATAAAGATATACTGGGAAGGGAAGTCATTGAGGCTAACCAACAAAATGAGGACCTGCAGTAAAAATATATGGATGGTGTTGGTACTCGAAGACAGCCAAAAGGGAATCAATGTCATCAAGAGTAGACACGAATAGCCTTTGAATTTTGAGATCCTGAGGGGGTGAATGTAATAACTTGCCACAGACCACAGTGTACACCTAAAAACCTGAACCAGTGTCAAAAGAAAATTATGAAAAATAATGTCTTCTGACGTATATCCATACGTTCCCTTTAATGTTGGTACGAAATAAAAATAAATAATATAAAATGAAAGGGGCCAACCACAGTTAATAACAAAATAACTCAGAGATGTATAAAACGGGACTTTGACGGTTGAAAATTGATCGGACATTTCATTCAGGGATTTAATTTTCTTTGAATTTTTTTTATTACCCTGCCCCAAAGAATTCTTTAGCCTTCGTTTCATATCCACAAATTCCGGGGTTTCCCGTAAACGTGTTCTGGCCATTGACCCAACAACAGCAATGCAGGCTCCTATCCAAAATGCTATCCTCCAATTGAATCCATGACGCGTTGCTAAAGTCGCAACACCAACAGCAGCCATACTCCCCAACGCAGCAGAGACAGCTATAAATGCAACAGCAGAATAACCGACTGGGGGTTTCGTAATCTCAGAAATATAGATTTGAGCCCCTATAATCTCTCCCATAGAAGACAGCCCCTGCACAATGCGACAAATTGTCACAACCCAAGTGGCCATTATGCCAACTTGCGCATATGTTGGTAAATTCGCCATAATTGTACAGGATATTGCCATCATCGCGGTTGTCAGAATAACGGTCGTTTTGCGCCCAATGTTATCTCCGATGTATCCAAAGAGCAGGGCTCCAAAAGGGCGTGAAATATAAGTGGAACAAAAGGCAAAGGCAGAAACAAGGGCCGCCGTATGCGGATCGGTCTTGGGAAAGAAAAGCTCATTCAACAACACGGCCATATGCACATAAAGCATTAAGTCGAAATACTCAAGGAATGTCCCGATTTGTAAAAGGCCGATCGCCTCCTTTTGTTCGCGGGTTAGTTTATTCATGACACCCACCCGTTCCCATAACAGAAGCCCCCGAATCAATCAGGATTAGCAAATATCCCAAAGGTTTACGCGTAAAATAAAAACGGTTTTGCACAAAACACATGGTTTACTTCCCGATAAAAGGTAATTTCGGTTAACGTATACCACTTATTGAAAATAAAATCCTATAGTTTTTTTATGGAATTTTCCCGATCGCCTTTAAACGACCTTATTCAATGAAATCCTTAATAACATATCGCGGTCGCTGGCTGAGGGTTTGCGAGATGCGCCCAACGTATTCGCCAACAAGCCCCACCCCCATGATGACAACGCTGACCAGAAAAAAAAGAATCGCAAAAAGGGTAAAAACTCCCTCTGCCTCGGGCCCAACAATAAGCCGCCGCACAACCAGATAAGCAACCAAAAGGCCACTTAAAAATGAAACACCCATCCCAAGAATGGTAAATAGCTGAAGCGGAACAAGGGAAAAACCCGTAATCAAATCAAAATTCAACCGAATCAGTTTATACAGATTATATTTCGACGTACCAGCGGCACGCGCGTCATGGCGGACTTCGACCTCCGTCGGATTTAACGCAAACTTATACGCCAGGGCCGGAATAAACGTTGATCGTTCTTGTGATGCAACAATTTTATCGATGATATGCCGCTTGTATGCGCGCAACATGCACCCCTGATCCTTCATCTGGATATCCGTGATGCTTTCCCGCACCACGTTAACAAACTTTGATACATAGGTTCTAAAGGCCGTATCCTGGCGTTTATCGCGAAAACTGCCAACGTAATCATACCCGTCGTCAATCTTTGTGATTAACTTTCCGATTTCTTCGGGTGGATTCTGAAGGTCCGCATCCAGGGTCACAATCACATCGCCCGTGCTTTTTTCAAACGCAGCGATAATCGCCATGTGCTGGCCAAAATTACCATGAAAGTCGATGATTTTTATTTTGTCCGGATGCTTGTTGTGAAATGCCGTCAAAATAGGCAGGGATTGATCAGAACTTCCGTCATTGGTAAAAATAATCTCATAGCTTTTTCCCAACGCATTCAGGCTGGCCAGCAAACGATCGCACAATGACGGCAGGTTTTCTTGTTCATTATAAACAGGAACGACGACCGATAAATACGGATTAGACATAGTAAACTCCACGTTAACTGATAGACCCAAGATCTTTGCAGCGGTCTTTGGCTGCCTTAACCGCTTGTTTAATTAACGACCCTAACCCCCCATGCACCAAGGGAGACATTAAGACAGATAGGGCCGCCTCCGTTGCGCCATTTGGGCTTGTTACCTGGTGACGAAAATCCGCAGGGGATCCCTCTGGCTCATAATACAACGTAGCAGCCGCACCAATCAATGTTTGACGCGCCAAAGAATTCGCTATTGGTTCGCTCAGCCCAAGGGCGATCCCTGCTTTTGCAAACTTCTCCACCATCAAATAAAAATAGGCAGGCCCACATCCAGAAATAGCCGTTGCGGCATCAAACAAACCTTCGTCATCAAGCCAAACAACCTTGCCAACGGATTGAAATAATTCATCCGCAAGGGTGTGGGGCGCCCCTTCCCCCACCAGAACGGTCATGCCGTGCAAATAACGCGCCGGCATGTTGGGCATTGCGCGGACGATGTGCTTAACGAACCGCGTGTGCTTCCTAAAAAAACCAAGGGACATACCCGCGGCTATGCTCATCCATAAAATGCGAGAATCATCAAAACGCAGGGCGTAAATGGGAACGATCGTGGGCAAAATTTGGGGTTTAACGGCAAATATAATGGCGTCAGGCCAATAATCACCATCCAGATCAGATAGGCTTTGGCAGTAAGTTATGCCCTCTATCTTAGCATTCGGCTCGGGATCAATTATTGCTAAATTAAATTTGGCTTGCCATGCAGATGCCAGCGCAGAACCCATAGACCCGCACCCGATTATCAATACGTTTTTCATTATCTGATTATATCCGCACCAAAAATATACAAATTACAGTCGTCAAGAATCTTTTGTACCAAATAGACGCATATTTAAGCAAGTCAAATTCTTGACATGTGCCTTTCCAGCAGTCTATAATACGTTCAAGTTTCAATAAAATTTAGTTGATTGGATTCATTAAAATGAAAGTAGCAAATTCCTTAAAGACATTAAGAAGCCGTCACAAGGCCTGCAAAGTTGTTCGTCGCAAGGGTCGTCTTTACGTTATTAACAAGCAAAATCCACGGTACAAAGCAAGACAAGGCTAATAAAGCCATAGGGCCAAAGACCGGTTTAATAATTTTAAATCAACCGCCTCCGGCAAAACCGGAGGCATTTAATCTTTCACAAAAATCGCTCATCTCGCCCCATGAATTTCATGGAGTTTTGTTTCTGTTGATCAGGTCATCGATCTGATCTAGGGGAACGCCCGTTATTTGAGAAATAGCGGTTTTCTCGAGGCCAGAGGCGAGCATTTTTTGGATGAGGATGAGTTTTTCTTCTTCTCGACCTTTTTCAATTCCCTCCTGTAGTCCCTCGGCTTTGCCCTTTTCTATGCCCAACCTCTCACCCTCTTCCTTTCCCTCTGCCCGACCCTTCTCCATCCCCCGCTCGACCCCCTCATCAAACTTCTGGTCCATGGAGGATTGATAGTCGGCTTCTTGTTTTTCGGATTGCTCGTAGGCTTGTAAATCTTCTTCGCTCCAGGCAAAGCGATCCAGTTCATGATACGCTCGCTGCAGCGTCACATGATCCCCAATGATCCGGGTAATCTCGTTTTCTGGGGCTTTATCAGCGGTGTTAAAGAAATAGGCCCACTTTTCAATCATGGTCATAGAGGGATGAAAAGGTTTATCTTTCAGCTTGGGCAATTCCAGAAAGGTAAACGAAAAATCCTTAAGATCGTGCTCATAACTATCACGGTCCAAAATAATAGGGTCAGATTTATAAGCCTTTTTGTTGGGAAACATAACAAAGTTCGCAATGGCGAGAAAGATTACTTCTTTGAGTTTTTGATATTCGGCCTTAATGGGCATTTGGGCGATATAGGCTTTGGCAGCATAATACTGAGCGCGCTTCTCAAAATTGCGATGTTTAGCGACCTGCATTTCAACGATCCATTTATTACCCTGTTGGTCTTCACAGAGGATATCAACAATGCTGGTTTTTCGTGCGGCAATCTCTGGATCCTGAATCGTTTTCAAGAAGGTCACATTGGTCACAGGTCCGCCGTCTCTGAAATCAACCCTATCATTCAAAAAGGGGATGAGGATATCCTTATTCTTTTCAGTCCCAAAGATACGCTTAAAGGCAACATCGTTCTTGGGGTTCAGGTATTTTGTGAGCATGGGGATTCTCTGTTGGGGCTGTGGTGATGTGCACAGGTAAAAGTCAGCAACAAGAAGACTGATTAAAAATACCGTGTTAAGGGAGCCACTTATTAAGGGGCTTGTGGTTAAAGTTATTATGGTGACTATACCATAGTGGAGAAAATAGTCGTTGTAAATCATTGTGAACTTGGACATAAATCCATTAACCCTTCATTCATACTTTATAAGGCAAGATTAGACTATGTACATTTTCTAAATTAGCAGATCCATGGACACCTCCCCCTTCCAAACCATCGTTGACGCTCTACACCATTGGTCTGTCACAAAACCAAATACGATTGCCTATACGTTTTTCCACGGAGAAAAGCGTGATGAAATTACCTATGCGCAGCTCAATGAAAAAGCCCGGATGATTGCGGGATGGTTGCAGTCACAGGGGGCTTGTCGGGGAGATCGGGCGATGTTACTTTTTCAGCCTGGTCTGGATTACATTGCTGCTTTTATGGGGTGTTTATATGCAGGTGTGATTGCGGTTCCGGCGTATCCACCACAAACCAATCATTCCCTGGGTCAATTGCAAAAAATCATCCAAGATGCCCAGATAAAATTCATTCTGTCTGAGGCAGGCATAAAGGAAAAGATCCGCCATTTACCCGCAATAATTGGCTGTTTTGACGAGATGGATCCAAGCTTATCTATAGTGTTCCAGCCAGTTGATATTGAGGCTACTTCTTTGGCCATCATCCAATACACATCCGGCTCTACAGGCGATCCAAAGGGTGTGATGACTAGCCATGGAAATTTGGTTGATAATATAGCGGCAGTCTTTAGAGTTCATGGCGGACCACTGGAACATGAGGTTGGATGTTCATGGTTGCCTCCCTATCATACAATGGGGCTTATTGGGGGGATTTTGTTTCCGCTTTATTTTGGGTTCCCCGATTTTTTAATGACCCCAATGTCATTTTTGCAAAATCCAAAACTTTGGCTGGATATTATTTCAAAAGAAAAAGTGACGGTCACCCAGGCGCCAAATTTTGCCTATGACCTTTGTGTCAAAGCAATAACCGAAGACCAAGTAAAAGAATTAGATTTAAGTCATTGGCGTATTGTCATGAATGGGGCAGAGCCGATCACTCGGGAAACCGTAAAAAACTTTATTAGAAAGTTTGGATCTTCTGGATTTCCAGCATCGACATTTCGTCTTTCCTATGGCATTACAGAGGCAACAATGCTGGTTGCATCCTCCAAGGGATTAAGAACAACACAGATTTCAAAGGAACATCTAAAGGACGGAAAAATTTCACCAACTGTCGACGAAGATAACATTTACCATTTAGTCAGTTGTGGACCTGCTATTTTTGGGCATGAAATCCAGATTATAGATCCTGCCACATTACTTCCGTGTACTAAGGACAGAGTTGGCGAGATTTGGGTTCGTGGACCCAGCGTGGCAAAGGGGTATTGGAATAGACCCGATCTTACCCAAGAGGTATTTCATGCCCAAATCCAAGGAGATGATTCTGGTAAACATTACCTTCGAACTGGGGATTTGGGATGGATGGATGAACAGGGTTATCTTTATATAACGGGCCGGCTAAAGGATATGATTATTTTGAATGGCCGAAACCATTACCCCCAAGATGTGGAAAAAACATGTAGCTGCAGTCACGGTCAATTGATTAATAATGGGATGGTGGCATTTACGATTGAAGACGAAAATGGTAAAGAGCAATTGGTCCTGGTTCAGGAGATTAAACAAGGTAGCGAAAATTTTCCTGATGTTTTTCAATCAATTCAAAAATCATTATGGGAAGGACATGGATTGTTGGCCCAACGAATTGTTTTGATCCAGGCTGCCACCCTGCCAAAAACAGCTACCGGTAAGGTTCAACGACGATTGACACGACAACTTTTAATTGATCGGAAATTAATAATAGAAGCAGAATGGAACGCACCCAAGGGTGATGCAAGTATCCAAAATAACAGCATCATTGATCAGAGAGAGGAGCCATCCACCCTGGTAGTTTCTTTGCAAGGGATATCCGCGGAAGAACAAGGACTTATGTTAAAAAAGCATATCCGTCAGATTGTTGCGCGTTCTATTGGGATTTCGCCGGATCATTTATCTGATCAAGCCAACTTTTTTGAATTGGGCATGGATTCCATAAAATCTGTTGCTTTTGCGGCGCAATGTCAAAATCTTGTTGGAAATGCTTATAAGATCCCAGAAACGCTTGTTTTTGATTATCCAACAATCGAAAAGGTGAGTGGGTTTTTGATATCTTTTTTGAATACCACAAAAAAATCCCAAGAATCGACCCCATACAACGCATATAATGCCGAAACAGTATCATTAATCCAACAAGATTGTATTTTTCCTGATTTTAGTGCTCCACCACCATCCCCTGAAACACAAAAGATGAATCATATTTTTATAACGGGATCAACGGGCATAGTTGGATCTGCCCTGCTTAAAAATATACTTTCTTTCACGACATCGTCCATCACATGCCTCGTAAAAGCAGAAAGCGAAGATAGTGCGTGGAAAAAGCTTAGGGACAAATTAAAGGAAAATGATGCTGAAATTCCTGATTTAACAGACAGAATTCGTATCCAATTAGGGGATCTAGAAAAACCATTATTGGGCATGTCAGAATCTGCATTTTTAGATCTTTCCTCCTCGGTTGATGCAATTTATCATGTGGGGGCGAAAGTGAACCATGTGCTCCCGTATGAGGCCTTGAGAAAGGCTAATGTCCATAGCACGGTGGAGATTCTTCGCCTGGCTTCCACGGGTAAAAGGAAGCAAATTCATTATATATCGTCATTCACAGCCTACACATCGCAAGACCATAATACAGAAGGGAATATCCCAGAAGATTTCTTTTATAATCAAGACAAACCATCCTCACAAGGTGGATACCAACAATCAAAATGGGTGAGCGAGAAATTGCTCCAGCATGCACACGAACGGGGATTCCCTGTCTCCGTCTATCGGCTTTGTTTTTGTCTGGATGATTATTCGCAGAAAAAAGATCATAGCCAGGTAAAAGTAAAAAACATAAATCACGATCATCTTGTGTCTTTTATTAAGGGATGCATGCAGCTTGGGTATGCGCCAGACTACAATGACCATGATCTTCCTGTGCTGCCTGTAAGTCTTGTGGCGGAAACGATTTTCAGGATTTCGCTTTTAAATACGGGGTCTTCTCCGATTTTTCACCTTGTACCCTGGCAGTCTTTTTCGTGGTCTTGTTTGTGGAAAACAGTAAACAGTCGCGGTTATCCAATGACCATTGTCCCCCTTCAGCAATGGCTGGATAATCATTTGGCACACATTGGGGACTGTAATGCCTTGTATCCATTTTTGCCCTATTACAAAAACAAGGATAAAAATGTGATCCTCTCTCAAATTCCCAATTTATCATGTGCGAAAATAAGGAGGGTTATTGAAAGTTCTCAGATGAGGCCCCTTGTCATAACGGAGGGGCAAGTTATAGATGTTTTGTTGGGGGGGTAGTTCTCATGATCAATAAATCTCCCCCAGGGGTCCCTCTGTGGGCGCTTATTACAGGGGCGTCTTCGGGAATCGGCAGAGAGTTTTCTTTATTATGCGCCGAAGATGGATACAATTTGGTTTTGGTGGCACGCGATCGGGCAAAGCTAGAGCTTGTGGCGAACAACATTCAAAGCATATATTCCATCCAGGTTCACTGTTTTGTTATTGATCTTGCTAATGACGGGGCGATTCAGGAAATTGACAGCCATCTCAAGCAAAATAACATTGAAATTACTGTTTTGATTAATAACGCAGGCTTGGGGCAGAATGAATATTTTGCGGAAGGAGACCAAATAAAAGTATCCGAAATAATCCTGGTAAACATCAAGGCTTTAACGGAACTAACCCGGCTGTTGTTGCCTGGTATGATCAAAAACAAATCCGGTCAGATTCTGAATGTTGCCTCTATGGCTGCTTTTTTTCCGGGTCCGTTCATGGCTGTTTATTTTGCCTCAAAATCTTATGTTTTCTCTTTTTCAAGGGCCATTCGAGAAGAATTAAAGGGAACCGGTGTCACAGTGACAGTGTTTTGCCCAGGACTGATTGCAACGCCATTTTGGGAAAAAGCAAATGCGAGCCAATCCCGCCTCGTTTCCTCCTTTTTAATAGCCATTCTGTCCCCTAAAAAAGCAACTAGAATTGCCTATGCGGCTTTAAAAAAAGGGAAAGGTGTCTGCGTTCCAGGGATTCAATCAAAAATTTTGTATTACCTAAGGGGGATTGTTGGGGTCTGTATTCCATTAAAAATTGTAAGATTTTTGAATGCTCCAAAAAACAAAAAATGCCCCGCCATAAATAAATCGTGTTTAACTAACCTGAGTTCGATGTAAGAAAGACTGAAAATGCCCAAATTACCCAGGATAATCCTGGATTGCTTCGTCGCTTGTGCTCCTCGCAACGACGTCTTTGCGCGGAGGGCGTAGCCCGACAAAGCAACCCAGGCATTAAGATGCTGGGCGCAATAAGGGTTTTATTGACTTGTTACGCCGAACTCAGGTTAGGATAATGTCAACTTACACAAACAATTACCGGCAATTCTTACTTTAATGGGGGGCTGTGATCAATTAATGAGCACAGCCTCGTTTCTTAGTAAGCGGCTTTTTTCCTGGGTGCAGCAGATCTACCACCGGCCTTTTGTGGGCCACCCTTAGCTGCTGCATGTGGACGGAATTTATTGTTGTGCGTTCTTTTTGGTCCGCGTGCGTCTCCATCACGTGCATCTCTTTGACCACCGCCGGAATGTCCTCTTCCGGGATGAAGTTGCATATGACGTGAATCATTCTTTTCACCGGGATTCATAAGATTGCAAATACTTCTCCATTTTGCACTATCTTGTGATGTGATGAAACTGACTGATCTTCCTTCTGCGCCTGCACGACCTGTTCTGCCGATACGGTGGATATAATCCTCCGGACATTGTGGCAGATCATAGTTTACGACGCATTCGATATGCGGAATATCAAGCCCACGTGCAGCAATATCGGTCGCAACAAGTATGCGATTTCTGCCTGCCCTAAAAGCATTGATAACGCGTTCGCGATTTCGTTGGCGAAGGTCCCCGTGAATCGCATCGGCACTATACCCATGGTCACACAGCTTATCAGCCAACCGTTCCGTATTCTGCTTTGTTTTCACAAAAATGATATAGGAACCATCTGCACTAAGTTTGTCCAATTGTGCCAACAAAAGGGCATATTTTTCATTCTCAGTTGTACGAACGATCTCTTGTTTAATTTTATCAACAGCTGTTGTTGTTGAACCAATCGAGATACGAATCGCATCTTTCAGATAATTCTTAGCCATTTTAATAATTTCAGGCGGCATTGTCGCTGAAAACATCAAAGTCTGGCGTTTTTGTGGTAAATGTTCCGCAATAGCATCGAGCTGGATAGAAAATCCCATATCGAGCATGCGGTCCGTTTCATCCAAAACAAGAAATCCTGTATCTCTAAGACTCAACGATCCACGTGAAAGGTGATCATTGATACGTCCCGGAGTCCCCACGATTAACCGCGGCTTATTACGGAGTTCTTTTAATTGATTGAACATAGAGTCGCCACCAATTAACAACGTTGTTGCAATCGGCCCTCTCTTTCCTCTTCTTTCGCCTAAAAGCAATTTAAGTGCGCTTAGTACCTGTCCAGCAAGTTCGCGTGTCGGCGTTAGGACAAGGGCTGTAGCAAAAGGATTGTTCATCAAATAAGCAACCAATGGAATACCATAAGCCGCCGTTTTGCCTGTACCTGTTTGAGCTGTTCCAAGGATATCGTGCCCTAGAAGAGCGGGTGGAATTGTTTGTGCCTGAATGGGCGTTGGAGTTTGAAACTGCATGGCGTTAAGCGCATGCAGAATCTCCTCGGGCAAGCCGAGTGTGGAAAAGTTTTCCATCTATATTTGAATGTTGAGCTGGTTTTTAAGAAGCTTGAACAAACTTAATATGAACAGCTGATGTTTTGCCTTTGTTTGTGGCAAGTTCATAGCTGACGTGGTCGCCTTCATTCAGAGTTTGGATTCCTGCACGCTCTAGCGCACTGACGTGAACGAATACATCGCTTCCGCCTTGATCGGGTTGTATGAATCCAAAACCTTTTGTCGGGTTAAACCACTTAACGATTCCTGTTGTCATTATTTTTTCCTAGATAGTAAATAAGTATTGATGCTGCACTGCAGCGGTTAAAAGTTTTATTGTCCAAACAATTTCTTGTTTAACCTCACTCAACACTTT
Organism: Alphaproteobacteria bacterium; assembly: GCA_026400645.1. Taxonomy (NCBI): domain Bacteria; kingdom Pseudomonadati; phylum Pseudomonadota; class Alphaproteobacteria; species Alphaproteobacteria bacterium. The sequence goes on from JAPLOP010000008.1 coordinate 46,300, forward strand.
TCGTCTTAAGAAAGAATTAAAAACATAAGCAGGAAGAACTTAAAAACTCAAGCCCCACTATACGCGACTTTAAAGCAAAGTCAATCTTTTTTATGAAAAAACAAAAAAGGTAGAAAGGGGTTATAAAAAAGGCTACGATACAGCCAAACTTAGTCATTGTTTAATAAAGGATAATAATGCGCTGTCCATTTTGCGGCCACGCGGATACATCCGTTAAAGATTCTCGCACAACCGATGATCAGTCATCAATTCGTCGTCGGCGGTTTTGCGGGGAATGCGGTTCCCGGTTTACGACGTTCGAACGCGTTCAACTGCGGGATCTGTTGGTTGTGAAAAAGAATGGCATCCGGGCCCCATTTGATCGCGATAAGCTGGCCCATTCCATCACCACGGCTATGCACAAAAGATCGCTGGAACCTGAACGCGTCGATCGCGTTGTTTCGGGCATCGTTCGCCAGCTTGAAACGTCAGGGGAGCCCGAAATCTCCACGCATGCCCTGGGCGAGATGATGATGCAGGCTCTGTTTAATCTTGACCCGGTTGCCTATGTTCGCTTTGCCAGCATTTATAAAGAATTTAGCAATGTCGGTGATTTTGTCGATTTTATCAAAAAGATGGAACACAGCACGTCCCAGGGATAGGTAGCCCCTAAGACATTCCCTCTAATTCCAGCCATGCCGTTTCAATCTGATCCAGATCATGCCGTTTTTGTCCCAACGTCGCCGTCAGGGCCGTAAAGTCATCAGGAAAGTTTAGATAAAATGCCGGGTCAGAAAGCTTGGATTCAATCTGCTTAATATCCTCCTCCAGAACAGCAATTTTCTGGGGCGCCAATTCCAATGTGCGTTTTTGATGGTACGATAATCGCGTTTTTGGCTTTTTGGCTCCCGACACGACAGCAGGCTTTCCAAAAGACAACTGTTCAACTTTAACGTTTCGCTGCCGGATGTAATCCTGGTACCCGCCCACGTATTCATTAACCAGGCCATCCCCCTCGACAGCAATGATGCTGGTCGTCAGCTTATCCAAAAAATCACGATCATGACTCACGATCAATAAGGTTCCCTTAAAATCACCCAGTGTTTCCACCAACAAATCCAACGTATCCATATCCAAATCATTGGTTGGCTCGTCCAAAACAAGCAAATTCCCAGGCTGGGCCAACGCCTTTGCCAATGCAAGGCGATTTTTTTCACCCCCGGACAAAATACCAACCCGGCCGTTGATCTGATTATCGGTAAATAAAAAGTCCTTAAGGTACCCAAAAACATGACGTGACTGACCCTGTACCGATACCTGGTCCCCACCGTGGGGGCACATCGTTTTCCATAACGTCGTTGTTGGATCCAGCGATTCACGCATCTGATCAAAGTAAATAAAATCGATGTTCGCCCCCATCGTGACGGACCCCTGATCCGGGGACAGCTGCCCAATCAACATTTTAACAAGGGTCGTTTTTCCGGCGCCATTAGGGCCAATAATGCCGATACGTTCCCCCTGTAGAATGCGCGTACTAAACGAATTGACGGCCTTTTTGGCCCCAAAGGATTTTGAAATCTGGTGGGCCTCGACAACCAATTTACTGCCCCAGCCCCCATCCATCGACTGAAGGACAATCGTTTTGATCGCATTCTGCTGCACATCGCGTTTTTGCGCACGCAAGCCATGCAGCAATCGCAAACGACCCTGGTTCCGTTTACGACGCGCCGTAACACCCCGGTGGAGCCATTCGTTTTCCTGACGAAGCTTTGTATTTAATCGCTGGAGGTGACGTTCCTCCTCCTCGAACACTTGTTCGGACCACGTATCAAACTGGGCAAACCCCTGGTTGTGTTCGTTTAATTTTCCCCGATCCAACCATAGGGTCGACGTGGACGTATTAACCAAAAAACTTCTGTCATGGCTGATGATGACATAGGCACCGCGAAATTTCCCAAGATACTCCTCTAACCATTCGATAGTTGGCAAATCCAGATGGTTCGTTGGTTCATCCAAAAGCAACACATCGGGACTGATGGCCAAGGCTTCGGCCAGGGCAAGGCGACGGCGTTCTCCGCCTGATAAATTCTGAATCAGTCGATTGGGATCCAGGGACAGCTTGTCCAATATAGATTCCGCCAGATAATGATCGCTCCCGTGGGGATCTGTGGACCCGGCCGTCACAAACTCAAGGATCGTTTCGTGGGCTGGCAGGGCAGCATCCTGGGCCAAATACTTGACAGTTTTGCCCGGTTGAACAAATCGACTGCCCTTGTCCAAGTCTTGGATTTCAGCCAAAGCCTTTAACAGGGTGGATTTGCCCGACCCATTGCGACCCACAAGACATATTTTGTCCCGGTCACAAAGAGTAACAGATAAATTTTCAAAAAGGGGAGCACCCCCAAAAGAAATTTTTGCGTCGCGTAATGATAAAATTGGTATAGCCATGGATTCAATATATACCCAATCTAAACGAAAATGTCGATTTTAAATGGGCTGTTTCTTATGAAAATTAAGCTTTTGTTAAAGTCATCCGTGGTTTACTAACAACAAGGAGAGATCATGACCCATCTAAAAAATTTACGTCACCAAACACTGCCTGGATTCACGCTGGTTGAGCTGGCTATTGTCCTGATGGTTATTGGGATGATTGCGGGTGCCGTGTTTAAGGGGCAAGACCTGTTGGAATCAGCCAAGGTTCGATCCGTTGTGAATGATTTCAACCGGTTTAAAATGGCCGTGTCCCTATACCACGAAACATACGGGGCATTGCCAGGGGATGATGATAAAGCAACGGTCCATTTTGGGGCAGACGCGCATGATGGAAATGGAAACGGGATTATCGATGGGGCAGAGGTTGGATACTTTTGGGAAGATTTGGCAAAAGCAGGACAGTTACCATCGGCCCTACCGCCGACCTCTAAATTTGGGGGGAAATACAGCATTGTTCACCAACCGGATGCGCAAAGCCACGGCCACTGGATCCAGCTTGGCAAAGAAAATGGTAACACGGCAAACGGTGGGCTTTTAACCCCAAAACAAGCAAAGATGTTGAAATCAAAAATGGACGAAGGGGAGGATGCCATTGATCCCAGCAAAGGATCGCTCAAGGTCATCGATGGCACCAACACCTCTGGAAAATGCATCAAGGATGGTCGCCTAGATCTTTCCGTCAAGACACCCGTTTGTGTTGTATTGGCACAGTTTTAGGGTGTATACCCATTCCCGATGATTTCCCCCACACATCTTCCCGCGACTTGATCGCGGGATCCACAATTCGGAATACATGGATCCCGTGGTCAAGCCACGGGATGACAGGAGGCGTTATTTAGGGAGGGGGAAGTTCGTGCTGTTTCATTAACCGAATGCCATTGCAAGGGACAGAGCCCTAAGGTTAGGGTGTTTTATTGCAGGGCTTCAGCCCGCACAAACCGTTTGGCTTTTTGAATCAGCAATTGCCGTTTCAGGGGGGGTAGGTAATCGATATACAATTTACCATTCAGGTGATCAATTTCATGTTGAACGCAAGTTGCTAAATAACCATCTGCATTGAGTTCTTGTTGGTTATTGTGTTCATCTAGATATGTAACTTTTACGGCTGCTGGACGTTCCACTATGCTCCGTTGATCGGGAACAGAAAGGCATCCTTCATTCATTTCTGATTTTTCGGAAGATGCCCATACTATTTCCGGGTTGGCCATCAGAATCATTGGAATATCTTCAAAGCGTGATGAAAGATCAACCACAATAACCCGTTTATGAATGCCGACCTGCGTTGCCGCCAGGCCCGCACCGTCCTCGGCAATTACCGTTTCCACCAAATCATCCATTAAGCGACGCACTGCGGCATCAACCCTATCGACAGGCCGTGCCTTGATTCTTAGCTGTGGATCCGGAACGGTTAGAACTTTTAAACGGGCCATAGTGTTATTGTCTACTCAAAGGTTAATTATTGCCCCTGCGTAAAAAAGCCGGAATATCCAACAATTCAGCAGCGTCTTTTTCTTCCTCGGTTGGCTTGCCGTGCGTTTTTATGAACTCGTCTGCAGCCGCATTTTGACCGCGCTGTCTGTTAACACCCGTAAAGCGTTCGAAAAGTGATGGAACCCTTTTCTTTTCCTGCTTTTCTCCGTAAGGATTTCTTGATTGATAGGGATTCCCTTTGTTTTGAAAATCGGTATTTTTTTCAGAATAATAAGAGTCAGAATTCTCGACATCCTGTTCCTGATGAGGATTGCTCGATGGAAGCGTTTCTTCCTGAATTCCAGAACTGGTCCCGGGGTTAACAGACTCAAACGCATTATTTGTGCCCTCTCTTGTTTCCGGAGACGAAGATGTCGGCATAGCATAAGGAGAAGGAGCCCCGGAATTTGTCTGTTTTTGAGACGCCGGCGATTGCCCCGACGATTGCGCAGGAAATCCAGAATAAGCAGGCGGATTGGAAGCCTTGGCACCAGCAGCAGCCGGCGCAGCCCCAGTTGCCCTTCCGGGTTGATATGTGCTGTCCTGCATCCAAGATTGCGGCAATGCCCCAATTCCCGTTGCAACAACCGATACCCTGATTCTGCCATTGAGCTTTTCATCAAAGGTTGATCCAAAAATGATATTGGCTTCTGATTCGACGTCTTCACGAATCCGATTTGCAGCTTCGTCAACCTCATAAAGGGTCATATCATAACCACCGGTGATGTTGATCAAAACGCCCTTTGCACCCTTCATCGATACATCATCAAGTAGCGGATTGGAAATAGCAGCTTCGGCCGCATCCAGGGCACGACGGTCCCCTTCGGCCTCGCCTGTGCCCATCATGGCTTTGCCCATCTCTGCCATGACGGCCCTGATGTCGGCGAAATCCAGGTTAATCAGCCCCGGCATCATCATCAGATCGGTCACACCACGAACGCCTGAATACAGTACATCATCAGCCATTTTAAAAGCATCAGCGAATGTAGTTCTTTCGTTGGCGATGCGGAATAAATTTTGGTTTGGAATAACGATCAGAGTATCAACGTATTGCTGAAGCTCCTCGATTCCCCGTTCCGCCGATCGGGACCGATGTGATCCTTCGAAATGAAAGGGTTTCGTTACAACACCAACGGTCAATATCCCGCTTTCCCTGGCAGCGCGTGCAATCACTGGTGCAGCCCCAGTACCGGTTCCACCCCCCATGCCGGCAGTAATAAACACCATGTTGCTGCCCTGCAAATGACGAATGACTTCCTCAATCGATTCCTCCGCCGCGGCACGACCAACGTCCGGCTTGGATCCGGCGCCCAACCCTTGGGTGATTTGCAACCCAAGTTGTATGCGGCGTGTTATATCGACCAAGGATTGCTCAAGAGCCTGCGCATCGGTGTTTGCAACACTGAACGATACCCCCTCTAATTTGGCACGAATCATGTTATTGACGGCATTACTACCGGCGCCACCGACACCAATAACAGAAATACGGGGCCGTAAATCAAATTCAGGGGATGGTTGTGTTTTTGGAGGTATCATTATGTTTTTATGTCCTTTTTGCAAAGAAGTCGCTCGTTTAATGCGCTATACTATCTTGACCTCATACTATTACGAAACTATACATCGTAACAAGAGGAAATTAACTTTTAATTAATAAATTTCGATCACTCGAAACTCTCTCTCAACCATAGACCGAAACGCTGCCACGTTGGGAACTTGCTTTTCGGAAGCATTGTGTGGTTGCTTGTGCGATCCTGCAAGCCATATTGCAACAAGCCCGCGCAGGTCGAAAAGGTCGGATTATTAATAATATCGCTTGATCCAACCAATCCAACTGGCGCCCCAAGGCGAACTTGCTTTCCTAGGGCCTGCATAACAAGCTCCCGCAACCCCTGCATTTGACTGGCGCCACCGGTTAACACAATACGTTGATTTGTTAATGAATCACCGGTTGATTCTTTCAATGACTTAACAATCAATTCGGCAATCTCTTCGACTCTCGCTTTAATAATGTGTGTTAACATCCCCTTTGGAACCTGGTGCGCATGGGATTGATCTATTTCCCCCATTTGCGATACCAGAATGCTTTCACGATCATCAGATTGCGACGGAACCAACGTCCCATATAGATTCTTAAGACGTTCTGCGTGGGCCAATGGAGTCGCCAAACCACGGGCGATATCATTGGTGATGTTTGCGCCACCTAATGGAAAGCTCGATAAATAGGTCAGATTCCCCTCGCAGAATGAGGCAATTGTAGTGGTCCCCCCGCCCATGTCAATAACGGTGACACCAAGCTCTAGCTCATCCTCGACCAATGTCGAAAGACCCGATGCATATCCCGATGCCACAAATCCAGAAATATCGAGATGACATTTGCCAATGCAGCTTTTAATATTGCGGATCAGATTAATGGGGGCCGACACAACATGTAATAAGGCGGATAATTTTTCACCAACCATCCCCCTTGGGTCCCTAATGCCCTGCGTTGTGTCCAATGTATAAGACAGGGGCAAAACATGGATGACCTGACGATCATTTGTTTCTGGAGCACTTTGATTATAGCTCAACAACCGACGCAAGTGACTGTCATCAACCGGGGCATTAAAAAGCTGAATTTCCGATCGAATAATTTTGGACCGACCAGAAATACCAGGAAGATTTACATAAACGCTGTTGATTGATTGTCCGGATGCTTGCTCTGCGCTGTGAACAGCATTTAAAATTGAATCCTCCAAAGCTTCCAGATCCACAATGTTCCCAGCCCTCAGACCACGAGACAATTGCTGACCAACCCCAATCACCTTTAAAAGGGTTGGCGTTTCCAAGGAAGACGCAAAAGACCGTTTGTCAATTTTTGCAATCGCACAGCAAATTTTCGTCGTGCCAATATCAAGGGCTGCAAAGATTTCCGTTCGTTCAATCGGACTTTTTTTTGTAAGTAAGCTCATTTTTATTTATTTTAGGTTCACTTTGGATGTTGCCTTAATTCATTAACAAAATCGACAAGCCCCAAAAGTCTTTTCCTTTTTAAGCGCTCGCTAATCAGGATGGAATAAATACGCTGCACGCTTTTATCGAACTGTCGATTTATAATAACATAATCATACTCTGCCCAATGACTAATATCTGCGGATGCCGACTGCATTCTTTTTGACAGAACATCTTCTGAATCGGAACCACGTTTCCGTAGTCTTTTTTCTAGCTCCTCAACAGACGGGGGCAGAATAAAAACACCAATCAAATCGCTTCGCCCCAGTTGAGCCAATTGCTGGGTTCCCTGCCAATCAATATCAAATATAACATCTTTTCCGTCAGACAGAGCCTGCAAAACAAAGCTTTTTGGTGTTCCATAATAATGGTCATACACATAGGCGTGCTCTAATAACTCGCCATTCGCCAAAAGCTCGTGAAATGTTTCCGTTGATACAAAATAATAATCTTTGCCATCAACCTCACCAGGGCGCTTTGGTCGCGTTGTAATCGATACTGAACAAACAAGATCCTGATCAAGACTGAGCAATTGCTTAACGATGGATGTTTTGCCAGCCCCGGACGGGGACGAAACAACAAACATAACGCCACGTCTTTTAATTTCTCTCATTATTCTTCCCTTGTATTTTTACCAATTTTCGCCAAGCCGACACACGGCGATTGTGTTCATCCAATGTTTTGCTGAACGCATGCCCCCCGGAACCATCTGCCACAAAATAAAGCGCATCCGTTTTATCTGGATTCAACGCCGCCTCGATCGATGCTTTACTAGGGCAGGCAATCGGATTGGGGGGAAGCCCGCCATAAACATAAGTATTATAGGGCGAAAAATACAGCAAATCGCTTTTTTTCAACGGACGCCCCAATAACGCAGTCCCCGCTGTTATGGCATAAATAACCGTTGGATCCGATTGTAACCTCATACCCAATTTTAACCGATTTGTAAATACACCAGCGACTTTTTTTCGTTCACAAGCGACTGCGGTTTCTTTTTCAATGATCGATGCCAGCGTCAACGCATCGCTCGGATCCCGAATCAAGCCATCATCGCTTTGACGACACGCCCACAACCTGGCGATCTCGGCCGTCATGGCGTTTTCCAGACGTTTGATGATTGTTCGACGATCTTCCCCATAAGAATATAAATAGGTTTCCGGCAGCAAGCTCCCCTCCCTTGGGATGGACGTGATTGTTCCGGATAATGTATCCGTGCTAAACAACAGACTAATGATTTGGGCAACTGTATACCCTTCTGGAATTGTCAATTTTCGAATGACTGTTCGCCCATCATCCATTTGCCGCGCAATATCTAGCGGACTGGCATCTTTGGCAATTAAATACTCCCCTGCCCGTAATTTCTTGGGGACGAATGACAGTTTATGCCCAACAAGAAAAATCCAGGGTGTTGGTAAGATTTTAGCATCTGTTAATTGTTTGGCAATATCCAGTGATGATGTTTGGGATCGAATGATTACAGATATATCCGCATCCCTTTTTCCGGGGACACAATATCCAAAAGGGCCGTAAAAAAACAAGCCAATTGCAGCCGACAAAAGCAAAACCATCATCAGCAGGATAAAGGGAAATTTATTTGGGAATTTTAACGACATCATCTAGAGTAAGCGCAATCCTGATTCAGGAGCACCCATAAGGGAAATGGTGGTCACAACAGGGATTGAACCTGTGACCCCTACGATGTCAACGTAGTGCTCTACCGCTGAGCTATGTGACCACTTGGATGTATCTAGTGATATCATCAAAAAATGTCTTCTGGCAAGAAAATAAATAGACTACAATTTTCCCTTTGTACTTAAATTTAATGAAAAGGACATGAACGATGAATTTTTTAGTGCGCATAACGAGTCTCCTTCTGATCGCATCAGGAGTTGGATATGCCGCCGACGCCAGTAACGACGAAAATCCTGCCAAAATCAGAAAGCTGGTCCATCAAGAAAAAAGGAACGCCCCCACCGATGGATTGGATATTTTAGCACAGGCCGTGGATCTCAAAACAGTTTCACAGTATGGCTTGCCCGCCAATAATATTTCAAAAGCTGGGTTACCCCTTAGTCCTATAAAGACAAAGGCACAGCCTGAGCAGCCAAAATCTGATTTTCTTCCTGTTTATCAACAAGCCCCCTTTCAGGCGATAAAATATCCCTATATTACAAGGGAGAACCTTAGGGCATTTTTAAGGGGCAGAGCACAAGAACTTCTGACGAATCACATAACGTTTTTTATATCGTGTCACGAGGAACGAAGCTCACTAAAGCTGGATCGTAAAAGGTTTCTCCGATCGAAATATTATCTTGAATGTTCGCTTAATGCGATCTCAGGATCTATTTCAGATATCATCGACAATGATCCTATTATATTATTGGCGCTACCGTTGATTTCGAATCCTGTTTTTCTAACGCCGATAATACCGCAAAGCCAGATTTTGGGGAAAAGAACCGGCTCTCAGATGAATCATACCCCTAATCCTGACCCTGCAAAATAGCCACTATGTCCGCATTGACGGCATCCTTGTCAAAATCAAGCTGGGGCGTGTGGGCGGAATTGGAATACATAATCGTTTTATAAATCCAGCCAGCGTCATCCAGTTTTTTTAATCCAGCTTTTATATTAATTGATAAACTTTGAGCCCCATATAACACAAAGATGGAATCCGCCTTGATTTTTTTACAATCCACCTGATCCTGCAATTTCCACAACACCGATAGACTGCTAACGGATACAGATGCTTGTGCAAAATTCTCTGCCCCCGCCTTTGGGTCAACAAAATCTGAATACGTTGAACGCCCAGGACAGTGTGATTTTTCAGCAATCGGACAAACCGTTTTGACCATTTCTAAACGAACGGGCGTAAAAACAAGATCCTTTGATTTTTTATCATCGTCACAACCAACAAAATAGGGCTCAACAAGAATCATCTTATGCACAGGACGTATTTGTGCCAAAAGACACGCCAAGACACCACCATTACTATGCCCAACAATGCTAACCTTGTCCGCAACTTGCGCCAACAGATCATAGGCATAAATGGCATCGCGAAGCCAATCGGATGCTTTGATCGTTCTTAAAATGTGGAAATCCTGCAACCCAAACCCAGTAAACAAGGGCGCATAATATCCCATTTGCTTTTGTTTCATACTGGCAAGCAGTGGATGAAAATTATAGGGGCTTCCTGCGAATCCATGAAGCACAAGCGTCGCATGGGGGATTTTTGTCGATGTTATCGTGCTATTTTGTGGGGGGGGGAGGACATCAGCGATAGCGGAAGATAGAATTGGGGGGCCGATTCTTTATAGGCGCCCAATGCGTCGTCACGCGTGAATTGCGACATATATTTTTCGTTCAATTCGATGTTTTTGTGTTCGACATACTGAACGGTCCCAGTTCCAACAATACCCACCCCAATAATGCAGGCAAAAAGTTTTGATTTTAGATTCATATTTGTTTCCTTGTTTAGAGCCCGAATTTGACGTAAGAAACGCAAAAAACCTTGTGTTTTTCAGTCTAACACTGGATGGCCACGTCGGACTTCGTCCTCCTCGCCATGACGTCATGGCGAGTGAGCGGAGCGAGCGTGGCCATCCAGGAAATTCACCAATCATTTGTGAAAATGGTATTACGTCGAACTCGGATTAAAGTATGCCTATTTCTATACTTTATCAGAAGGATTGCTAATAAACGGTTAATATACAGAAATATCTTTTTAATAAATCCAGTTGCAACTAGGTTCTGTCCCTAACAATGGCATTCGGTTAGCATGAAATTCACACCAAACAACACCCGCCCCCGTCATCCCGTGGCTTGACCACGGGATCCACAACGAAATACATGGGTCCCGTGGTCAAGC
>JAPLOP010000009.1 GCA_026400645.1 Alphaproteobacteria bacterium
AATGTGGTGAAGCTTGTATTCTTTTCCGTGAAAACTACGTGGGTCTTCAATGTCTTTTAAAATATCGATAAGCATAAAGAATTCCTTTCGTGGTTGAAAAACTCTTTATAGCATAGATTTGATTTCTAGGCCATGGCCCTGTGAGTAACAAGCCTGACCCAGGATTTTCTTCTTGTTTAGCAACAAAATAACGTTATACTGAAAGTCTAAACATTAGGAAAGACACACTCATGGTTTCATACATCTCATTACGACATTGGCGGTGGCATCACGCATAGTTGATGTCCGTTTAGCGCCTCCGTGTGGGGACAATGTTTGTTTATGAAGATGAAAGAAAATTACCATGAAGTTTCAAATTACGAAAAAAAACCTCCTTGTTGCTATAGTCATTATTTTATGCATGGGGGTTATTCGCCTGACATCCGCTTTTGTTTCCGAGAACGGATCGCTTGCTAACAAAACAGAGCAATCAAACAAAACGATCGTGGCCATCACCCAGATTGCCCCTCATCCATCTTTGGATACAATCCGGCGCGGCCTTATGGATGCGCTTGAAAAAGGCGCCATCCCGAACCTCGAAATCATCTTTCAAAATGCCCAGGGAAGTATAGCGACGGCCTCTCAGATTGCGCAGAAATTTGTTAGTTTATCCCCAAGGGTTATCGTTCCCATCACAACTCCATCAACCCAAAGCGCTTATGCAGCAACAAGGGGGCAGGGGAAAGACAGAACAATTCCGGTTATTTTTGCAGCCGTTTCTGATCCCATTGCAGCCAAGTTGATACCCACCATTCAATCAAGCGGGGATGGCATTACGGGTGTATATGACATGGCCCCGGTTGAGGAGCAGGCCAGACTGATGCAGGAATTGCTCCCCAAGCAGGCGCGCCCACTGTCGATTGGAATTATCTTTAATCCAGGGGAGGCGAATTCTGTCAGCCTGGTCACCCTGATGACGGACTGTTTGAAACAACGTGATATCACGATCGTCAAAGCAACGGCATCGACTACAACCGAAGTTGTCGCCGCAACACAATCATTGATTGGCCGGGTTGATGCCATTTATTTGCCGAACGATAACACAGTTATATCGGCATTAGAATCGGTCCTTAAGGTAACCAAGGAACACAAAGTGCCCGTATTCGCATCGGATCCAGAATCTGTGGAGCGGGGATGTTTGGCTGCAATTGCGCCGGATCAATACGAAATAGGAAAACAAACAGGGGAAATGGTCGTGGCCCTGATCACAGGAACGCGGTTGGAAAAACTTCCCCCAGAGCGGGCACGACATACAACCTTCGTGCTCAATTTAAAAGTTGCGCACGACATCGGGTTGATTATCCCTGATGACATGATTAAAAAAGCCACCAGAATCGTTCAGTAAGATTAAATTAAAGAAAGAATCAAAATGACCCCATTTTCAAAAAAGTTAACAGTCGCGATTGTCGTGATCATGGCTGTCCTTGGGGGGCGATGGTTCACATCCAGTCAACCCCAAACAGGCGCGAAGACTGCTCAATCGATGCCAAGTGTTGGCATTATCCAGGTTGTCGAACACCCCGCATTGGATTCCACCCGCCAGGGAATTGTGGATGAGCTAAAAGATTCGGGATATATTCCCGGCAAAACAATGAATTTGCTGTATGAATCGGCCCAGGTTAACCTGGGGCTTGCATCGCAGATTGTTCAAAAGTTCCTGGGGCAAAAGGTTAACGTGATTGTTGCCATTGGAACCATTCCGGCCCAAGTTGCAGCACAGGCAACCCAAACAAATCCAGGCACACCCGTTATATTTTCATCGGTGACGGATCCCGTTGGGGCAAAAATTGTGTTGCACCCAGAAAAGCCAGAAGGGAATATCACTGGCGTTTCGAATTATGTCGAGGCTGGTCAACATTTTGCCTTGTTCAGAAAAGTTTTGGCAACATTAAAGCGCCTTGGCGTTATTTATAATCCAGGCGACGATAATTCTGTTATCTTGTTGGGTCGAATGAAAGAAATCGCCAAAACGATGAATTTGGAAATCGTGCCCGTAACGGCCAGTAAAACAAGCGAGGTTGTCGCCGCCGCCCAAAGCTTGGTCGGAAAAGTCGACGCAATTTTTGTTAATAATGACAACACGGCCTTGGCAGCCTTTGATTCCATTGTTAAGGTCGGACAAGATCATGAAATCCCCGTGTTTGTCAGCGATGTCGATTGTTTGGGCAAGGGGGCGTTGGCTGCATTGGGACCAGATCAATATCAGCTGGGACGACAAACAGGCAAGATGCTTGTTAAGATTTTAAAGGGTGGGGCACAACCAAAAGATCTGCCTGTCGAGGGTCCAGAAAAGGTTGATTTTAAATTTAATTTTGAGGTTGCGCGAAAATTAGGACTGCAAAACGTTGATGCATTATTGGGTTCAGCAGAATGAATTGGGGATTAGGGATTTCTTTGTGACCAACCAAAAATTTACTGATTTTGGATTTTCAAAAATCCCCCTTGCCGACAAAAGTCAAAAGGTTAAAGATCTTTTTGCTGACGTCGCATCGGACTATGATTTGATGAATGACCTGATGAGCATGGGCACACATCGGCTGTGGAAAAAGAATTTCATCAGCCAGCTGCCCGTACGATCAGGGGATTCCATTCTTGATGTGGCTGGCGGAACCGGGGATATTGCGATTGGCCTGCAACAGCGGTACCCTCATTTGAATCTGTCGGTATGCGTTTGTGATTTAACACACCCCATGCTTACCGTTGGGCGGGATCGCGCAATCAATAACGGGTTACTTCGTAATCTGACGTGGTGCTGCGGGGATGCCGAAAATTTACCCATTCCCGACCAATCGGTTGATTTGTATACGATTGCCTTTGGCCTTCGGAATGTGACCAACAAGGAAAGCGCTTTGGCCGAGGCGGTTCGCGTTCTAAAGCCCGGTGGGCAGTTTTTTTGTTTGGAATTTAGCCACGTGACGGCACCCTTACCGGCGAAGTTGTATGATTGGTATTCATTTTCGGCCTTGCCCTTTCTGGGGCACCATATAGCACAGAATAAGGATGCATATCAATACTTGGCTGAAAGTATTCGAACATTTCCAGACCAAGAAACACTTGTAAAAATGATGAAAGCGGCAGGATTTAACGGCGTAAAATACGAAAATTGGTTGAACGGTGTTGTTTCTGTGCATTCCGGGGCAGTATAAGCGTAATCGTTAACTTAGTTTTAACCTTTTTGATCTATTGTGGTATTAAGGATGTTTTAAAATAGGGTGAAATTATGCTGATTGATATTGGCTTGCAAAGAAAAGACCGCAAACTTATTGCTGACTCTCTGAATGGTATTTTGGCAGATAAGTATTTTTTGCTGATTAAAACACAGGGATATCGTTGGAATGTGGTCGGGCATTCGTTTCACGGTCTTTATGATTTACTGGGGCAGTGTCATCAGGAACTCTCAATCGCAATTGACCAGGTGGCGATGCGAATACGATCCATTGGTCAGCCGTGTCCTGGAAGCTATTCTGAAATGGTGAGGATTACTGCGATTAAGGAGGATCCTCATATCAGCGAATCAACGGACATGATTCGAAGCCTTGTTTTGGATAATGAAATGGTCATCCGACGGAGCCACGAGGTGCAAGAACTGGCACAATCCGTTAACGATCCCGTAAGTTCCGAACTGATGCTGGCCCGAATGCGGGCTCATGGCCAAACAGCATGGCTGTTAAGAAGTTTTTTAGAGTAGTTTTTATGTGTCATTTGGTCTATATCTTAGTGTACACAAAATAGCTAAGGTTTTTTGTCAGAGTAAAATATTGGGAAAAGCGAATGAGGAATAATTTAGTTGAGTCAGTTATGGGGGCAATTGTTCTGTTGATAGCGGGGTCCTTTTTATATTTTGTGTACTCATCACAGGGGGTGTCGTCCACTGGATACATTGTTACGGCTCGATTTGATCGCATTGACGGATTGAACATTGGAAGCGATGTCAAGATCAGCGGCGTCAAGGTCGGGACAGTACATGATATGGAAATTGATCCACAAACCTATCAAGCCAAAGTGGGATTACAGATCAAACGCGGGCTTAATTTGCCCGGGGACAGTTCCGCCGAAATTGTCAGCGAAAGTTTGATGGGTGGAAAATATGTTGCCCTGGTGCCCGGCGGTGGCACAGAAATGATTCCAGAAAATGGAATGATACCCTATACACAATCATCTGTTAACCTGGAATCACTTATTAGTAAATTCCTGTTTAGCGGAAACACATCGAAACAAGATACATCTAAAAACGAAGGAGCCAAATAAAAATTGGATAATCAAATACAGTCCACCGAATTGGTGCAATTAATTTGCACTGCTTTAGACGAAAAAAAAGCTGAAAATATTGTTACACTCGATTTGCGCAATAAAGGGACGCTTTTTGATTACATGATTATTGCTACAGCTATGTCGGGCCGGCAATCCGTCGCCTTGGCCGACTACGTAACGTATGGCTTAAAACAAAAAGGGTGCGAGCCTATTTCTGTTGAGGGATTAACCCAGGGCGATTGGGTTTTAATTGATGGCGGCGACGTTGTCGTTCATGTCTTTAAACCAGAATCACGTGCCTTTTACAATCTAGAAAAAATGTGGGGCATTGGATCGCTTTCATCCACCGAATACCAAGAAGACACGGATGATTTTTCTATCACCCTATAAGGCTAGCATCCGCCTATGAAATGGACGCTGATTGCTGTTGGTCACCTAAAGGATGGCCCCGAGAAAACTCTCTTTGATCACTATTACAAAAGGTTAATGGTGCCCTTGCTTGTTAAGGAGATTCATCCGAAAAAGACAGCAGCAAAAGGGGGCTCCAAAAACGAGGAGGGTGACCTAATCCTCAAGGTTATCGACCCGCAGGATTATGTAATTATCCTTGATGAAAAAGGGGATCATCTATCAACGGATGAATTTTATCACGTCCTTGAAGATGACCTTTCCCTAAGGGTTAAGAATTGCCTGTTTATTATTGGTGGCGCCGATGGGCTGAGCGACCCTGTCAGAAAACGAAGTCAGCGCCAATTATGCCTGGGGCGAATGACCTGGCCGCATATGCTTGTCAGAGCACTGCTGGTCGAGCAACTTTATCGATGTCAGCAAATCAAAAGTAATCACCCCTATCATCGCCAAGGATAACTTATATTATCCTCAATAAATCTTCATGAGTCCGGGATGATTTCTGGATTGCTTTGTCGCGGGCTGCGCTCTTCGCACAATGACGTATGGCATGGCGAGCCGACAAAGGCGGCGTGGGGCCATCCAGGAAATTCACTAATCATTTGTGAAAATGGCATTACATCGAACTGGGGGTTATGTTTATTCCGAAAACATATGATGTAAGATTTGAAAAATCTTTTTTTTCTGGGCATTTGGAATCACTCCCAATTTCTTTACAAGTCGATTTTGATCAAGAGTTCGCATTTGATCGAGGGAAATTTGCCCCTTTTTGTCAGAAAACAGTAACGAAACACGTGTTGGATAAGAACGAATTGTCGTGGTCATTGGGGCCACAATCACCGTTGCCAATGTATGGTTCATCTCATCAGGAGAGATAATCACACATGGGCGTGTTTTGCAAATTCCCGCGCCTTGCGTTGGGTCGAGATTGACCAAAAATACATCAAAACGACAGGGCTTTTGATGCGGGGTTACCATTGCCACTCCTCTTCCGTCCATTCAGAGGGCGCATCCAGCCAGCCTTGATCACCAGGGGTTAAGCCATGCGTTTCTGCGCTAAATGCCCTTGCCCAACCATCGCGTGGATGATCAATTTTTTTTAAGACGAGTTCTTTTCCTCTAACCTCTGCCTCCACCGCATTGTACAAACCACACTGATCCAATAATGATTTAGGAAGGCGAACTCCCCGAGAATTACCAATTGCTACAATTTCTAATCGCATCAGATAAATTCCTTTTGCTGTTATCCGTGGTTACATTGCAATCACATTCAACGAGTTTTTCAAGAGTTTATCCAATCTTGTAATTAACATCACCCTGCTCCTAATGCGCTTCATCCCAATCATTGCCCACTCCAACACCGACGACCAATGGAACAGATAATTGCGCAACAGTTTCCATGATCCCTTTAATCAGGGGGATCGTGGTTTGCACCTCGCCCTCTGGCACCTCGAAAAGCAATTCATCATGAATCTGCAGGATTAAACGTGTCTTCGGTGCCGCCGCATAGGTTTTATCCCTCTGTAAGAAACGATGAACCTTGCGCATCGCCATTTTCACAATATCGGCATCGCTGCCCTGAAGCGGAGCATTAATCGCCTGGCGTTCGGCAAATTGGCGGGATACCGGATTGTTGTCGTTAATCCCTGGGGTATAACACCGCCGCCCCCACAGTGTCTCGACATACCCTTTTTCCCGGGCGATGGCTTTGTATCGTTCCATATAGGTTTCTATGCCAGGATATTGTTTAAAATAAGCCTTGATAATTGCGCCTGCCTCAAAATTCGGAATACCCAATTGTTGGGCCAGCCCAAAGGCGCTAATGCCATAGATAATCCCAAAATTAATCGTTTTTGCCCGGCGACGGTATTCTGTCGTTACAGCATCCAGCGGAATTCCAAAAATCTGCGATGCGGTGACTTTGTGGATATCGTGCCCCTCGCGAAAGGCATGAATCAGGGGATCAACCTGTGCTACATGGGCCAGCAGGCGCAATTCAATTTGTGAATAATCCAATGAAACCAACTTACATCCTTTGTCGGCTATGAATGCTTGACGAATTTTGCGGCCATCTTCGCTTCGAACAGGAATGTTTTGAAGGTTGGGATCGGATGATGCCAGACGTCCCGTTGTGGTTCCAACCAAGGAAAAAGATGTATGAACCCGGCCTGTTTCAGGGTTAATCGCATTAATCAGCCCCTCAACATAAGTCGATTTTAATTTGGCCAAGCTGCGCCACTCCAGCACACGGGCAGGTAAATCATGCCCCTGCTGGCTGAGCTTTTCCAAAACATCAACATCCGTTATATAGGCGCCTGTTTTCGTTTTCTTTGGCGCTGGGCCTGACGCGCCCAATGACATTTCATCAAACAAAATCTCCCCCAATTGTTTTGGGGATGCAACGTTAAATGTCCGCCCTGCCAATTGATGAATTTCCTCCTCCAAAGCAAACGCCCGCGTTGTAAAATCGTCCCCACATTTGTTCAGCGCGACAGGATCAACCTTTATTCCGGCCACTTCCATATCAACAATGACGGGAATAATGGGGCGTTCTATCCGTTCATACAGGGTGTTTTTCTTTTCCTGCTGCACACGCAATTGCAATAAATGATACAAACGCAGGGTCACGTCCGCATCCTCCGCCGCATAAAACGTGGCTTGGTCAATGGGGACATGGTCAAATGTTTTTTGATTTTTGCCCGTGCCCGCAACATCAGCAAATTTGACCGTATTGTGATTCAGGTGCCGAAGCGCTAGTTCATCCAGGCCATGTCCATTTTTTCCCGCATCCAAACAATACGACAAAAGCATCGTATCGGCCCAGGGGGTTATCGTGACCCCATATTTTTCAAGGACTGTCAGATCATATTTCAGATTATGACCCACCTTTAAAATGCCGGGATCAAGGAATAACGGTTGCAGGAGATTCAAGGTTTCCCCCAGCGGAAGCTGCGCCTGATCAGATTGGTGTGCCAGCGGAATATAACATGCTCCAACCCCATCAATCGCCAATGAAATCCCCACCAGCTGCGCCTGCATCGCGTTTAACGATGTTGTTTCTGTGTCAACAGCGACGATGCCTGCTTTATAAGTATCGTTGATCCATTGGTGCAGTTCCTCGCGGGTGGTCACTGTCTTGTAACAGGATGGCATTTCAGCCGGGGCTATTTTTTGATCCATTTTTTGGCCCGATTTTTGACCAAGGCGCCCCACAAGGCTGTTGAATCCCTGGGCGCGTAAAAAAGAATCCCTGGCAGCAGAATCCAATGTCTGCGGAGTCAAATCATCAATCGGCAGCGGAAGCGGCGTGTCCTGTTTCAGTGTCACCAATTGGCGTGAAATTCTGGCTGCATCGGCGTTGTCAATCAAGGACTGCCGCCGCTTTGGTTGTTTGATTGTATTCGCATGGGCCAACAATGTATCCAAATCACCGAACTGATTGATCAATTCTGCGGCCGTTTTAATACCGATACCCGGCACACCCGGAACATTGTCGGTTGAATCGCCGGCCAATGCCTGCACATCAATAACGTGGTCGGGATAGACACCGAATTTTTCAAAAACACCATCACGGTCGATGACTTTGTTTTTGATGGGATCCAGCAAGGTTACATGATCATTGACCAACTGCATCAGATCCTTATCCGATGACACAATGATAACCTGATATCCATCATTTGTCGCAGTCAGGGCGTAGCTTGCCAATAAATCGTCAGCCTCGTATCCAGCCTGCTCCACCGATGGAATCGCAAACGCGCGGCAGGCTTCGCGAATCAAGGGGAATTGGGGGATCAGATCCACCGGGGTTTCAAGGCGGTTGGCTTTATATTGTGGATAGATATCATGACGGAACGTTTGGCGGCCCGCATCAAAAACAACCGCAATCTTTCCATGATCCAGCTGTTCCAGTAATCGCACCAGCATCGTGCAAAATCCATATACGGCCCCAACGGGGACGCCATCGGATCGCTTTAGGGGGGGGAGCGCATGAAACGCCCGGAAAATAAAACCAGATCCATCAATTAAGTAAAGCTTAGGGAGGTGGGCGTTCATGAATGGGGATGCCTTGTAGTCGTCAACATGCCCAAACTTATCCTATCCCCCAAAAAGTGGGAAGGGAAAAGATTGGGTGTCCGCACGACAGAGCGCATTGACAGGGTTATCAATATCCCGCACCATAATAATTGCTCTGTCTTTAGTTCAGATAGTTACTATCTTAAGATTTAAAATGCAAGCGTGACTGCGGTTGGTTTGCATTTTTTCGTTGATATCCAGGACAGAGTGCAAAATTCCTTATTCGCTAATATGTGCCTCATTTTAAGCTGTATATGATCGCCATTGAATCGCTTTCAAAATAGCGTCCTTTGGAAAGTGACACCCCCCTTATAAGCTCCTCAGATGGTTTTACCGGATATCTATAGTGTTTTTCTACGTGATCAATAGAGAGATAGATTTCTGGATGGCCACACTTCACTTCGTTCGTTCGCCATGACGTCATGGCGAGGAGGGCGAAGCCCGATGGGACTATCCAGAAATCTATCCTGTTGTCTATTGACTTTGCCGGATATCTATAAAAATTGCGACAGAACCGAAAAACGTCTAGAAGGCGGATTAAAAGCGTAAACGTAATTTTTTGGATCGCCACGCTCCTTTCAGTCGCTCGCGATGACGGACTTTCGTCACTTTCGTCATTGCGAGGAGGGCGAAGTTCGACGCGGCAATCCATGTTATTAACAATACACTAAAGTATTCACCTGAAGACGAGTGGATTTTTCCATCCCACCTAACAAAATAAACGAATTTTTATCTGGGATTCACTATATTTATGAATACTACTTCCTTAAAATATTTCCATTCATCATCACTTAAATATTTATCAGGGTGTAAAAACTTAGAAAGTTTTTTTCTATATATATCGGAAGAAACAGCAACTCTTTCTTTCGATCCGATAACAATGGTTGCTAGTTTTATCACTTCTGTCGGAGCTCCATTAGATTCAAGGTGCTCAATAAACAGGCGTAATTTCTCTTGTTTACCCCACATACGCGCTATTATTTGTCTAGAGTCTTTATATTTAATATTGAAGTTATATTCCACACCATAAGGAACATCTGTTTGTAGATTTTGCCACCTTTCAAAATCAAGAAGTGGATTATGACTAAGATCCCCAACTAATGATGCAGCCTCATCTTTGCGACGACGTTCTTCCTGTTCGGCTCTGCCCCTCTCTGCTGCTTCTTCCCGTCGCTGTTCCTGTTTTAAATAACTTAAAACTTCTGCGTCTCTCTGCTCAGACCTTTTTATCGGAACAGATTTAATTTTATAAAGGTTACTAACTAATTTGGATAAATCTGAAAAATAGGGGCAATACACAGAATTCATTTCAACAGTATTCCAAATTTCTTCAGCTGCGATTGAGAATTGTTGATAGTTATTTTGAACATATTTCACCCATGTATCTTTATCAAGAATACGATCCCTAGAGGAAAGAGCAATGAGCGCCTTCAATAAGGGTTGCCTAGCCGAAGCGGGATTACCAACTTGAGAAAGAGCGCGATTCGTTACCAAATCTACTTTTTTATTGAGAAAATCAGAAAAAATCTGCTGGTCACTATTTTTTACGAACGCTTGGGCTACCCTATCAACAAAAAATTCGTGTTTTTGATTGATCTCTCTTAATTCAGCTCTAAAATCTTTTTCATTAGCACCAAAATATCGAGAAGCAGACTGTGCAATATCGTCTAAGGACTTACATACACTTATTAAAGCTTGTGAAAATTCCTTTTCATTGAGATTTGGATTTTTTTTTAGCCAAGATATCATCTGCTCTCCCGCCGTTTTTCCCTCACTTTGATTCCAAGCATCTGTGTTTCTCCAAACGGCAAGGGCTGCAATGGTAAACGTATAAAGGGCCTGCTTTTTATTTTTACATTCTCCCATTATTTCAGGAAACAATTTGTTAAGCGTGTCCGAATACGACATAGAACTCGAGCTTGAAGAGGTTCTTCCATAATCAGGACGTGTATAATAATGCTGATAAATCGTTCCCATTAATTTATTTCTATCCTCGATCGAAGAACTTTTCGCAACTTCAAAGGCACCCCTCCCCGTCACAAGTCTGGCAAAAGAATTCTGTAAATCTGAGTTCCCCTTTTTTTCGTCAACCTCAAAAGAAAGAGCGGACAGAACACTCGACAACGTCAGTACTGTCAACGGGGGGCGCCGTTCCGGCTCCAAAGGGGTCGGCCCCAAAGGGTCCAAAATTTTCTGAAACTGTGCGTTATCAACTTTTTCCGGCAAAGTGCCTTTTTTTTCATGCAGCCATTGAAAACATGAAGAAAAATAACCCCGTATAAAATCATCTTGAGCACTGGGTAAGTCAGAAGGGGCCTTCGCCGTCAACGTATCATAAATTTTATGAAAGGCGTCTGAGGCGTCTTTTGGTTTCCATTCATCTACTTCCCGCACCGACACCCGTGGAATGCTGCGCACATCTTGTTGAAAATCACCGGCTGCCCAGACCCCACAGGTAAAAGCAATATTAATAACAAGAACACAAAATTTATTCATAAAAATCTCCTTTGAAAGAATATATGATATAAATCACTCAACAATGAAATGCAACTATTTTTTTGATGCAACGAATATTGGCTCAGTCGGATGCTATCCAAATATCAATCGGTCTGTCTTGGGAAAATAAGTGAAAATCGGGCAGGAGAACGGATGATGGGTCGATTCCCGGTTCTGGCGCAATCCTTTTGATTCCTCGATGGTCTTGTTCAATCAAAACATGCTTTATATTACAAATAACCATGATAACGCGAAGAGTCTATGCAATGAATAAAAAATCATCCCTGTCCTTAAAACTCTGTCGTTTTTTATACTATGCTTTGGAATCCTTCATTGGGAATCAATTTATTCCCAATGAAGGGCACACAAAAAAATGTAGTATGCACAAATACGGAAATAATAAAAAACTAAGACATATCCTTTTATAATAAACGTATTGGAACATATACGGTCAATCTTCTGCCTACACTAGCAGCAATAAAGAAATCATCAAAAGACCATCAGCACCTTGATAGCCCCCCATTTTTTGAGAAAATTTTTCTCCATCTGGCATAGGTGCCATATTAAAATCGGACAATAGGGGGAATGCAAATCGTGGTGCCGTCCGAATTGTTGTGAATCCCGAAAAAACACACTATACATACATACGGTTGATCATTATAAAAATTTTTGCGGGCCTTACCTGTTCCAGTAAATTTTATAAGCATCGAATTATTTTCCAACCAAAGCATTTCTTATGGTAAACTGCCGCCATGACACATGAAACTAGACATCCTGAATTAAAGGCAACAGTTGTTGCGCTTCTTGAAAAAAACCATCACCTTTTGACCAAACGGGATATTTGTAAGGCCCTTGGGATCAAGGGGGCGCGGCGTATCGACCTGAAATGGGTTCTGGCAGAACTCAAATCCGAAGGGTACGGCGAAAAGATGGCAAGACGCGTGGACCCGCGCGCCGATGCAAAAAACGCCCAAAATGGTCGAACGAAACGCGGAATGATGACGGCGTCTTCGGTTCGTATGGGCCTGTTCGAACGGCGCGGAAGTGCCGGCATGTTATCGCCCTGCCACCGCAAGGATTCCTTTCCAACCATACGATGTGACAAAGAAATTTCTGACACATTGGCCGATGACAGCATTGTTTTGTACCATTTGGATGATGGGAAAAAGCTGCATGTGGATCGTGTTTTGGGATCCATTCATGACCCTAAGGTGTACAGCCTTATGGCAGTTCATGCCTATCAGCTTCCCCATTCGTTTTCGAATTCATCCGTGCAATTGGCGGCGTCCGGAAAGGTCCCGCCATTGGGTGATCGAACGGATTTTCGTCAGATCCCCCTTGTCACGATTGATGGTGAGGATGCGCGCGATTTCGATGATGCTGTCTGGGCGGCGCCTGATCTTGATCCCCGGAACGAAGGGGGCTGGCGCCTGATTGTGGCGATTGCCGATGTCAGCCATTATGTCCACCCAGAGGATTCTTTGGATCGCGAAGCATACGAACGTGGTAATTCGGTTTATTTTCCCGATCGTGTTATCCCAATGTTACCGGAGGCATTATCGAATGATCTTTGTTCACTGAGACCTGACGAGGATCGGGCTTGTTTAGCCGTTGAAATGCTGATTAATGCCCAGGGAAAGATAAAGTCCCATCATTTTAAACGAGGGTTAATGCGATCCAGGGCGCGTTTGACGTATAATCAGGTTCAGCATGCGATTGATGTGGCAAAAAGTGGCGGAGAATTCGATGCTGTCACCGGTCCATTATGGGATGAGATTTTAAAGCCACTATATGGTGCGTATCAGTCATTTTTAAAGGCCCGAACAAAGCGATGTACTCTGGATTTAAATATGCCAGAACACCAAGTTCAATTTAATGAGCTTGGGGCCGTCAAGGCCGTAACGTTGCGGGCTCCGTTAGAAAGCCATCAGCTGATCGAAGAAATGATGATTGCAGCCAATATTTCGGCCGCTAAAACGTTGCTGGTTAAAAAATGGCCGACCTTGTTTCGTATTCATGATGCACCTGATACCGTGCGGACCGAAAATTTGAAGACGGTATTAAAGTCCCTGAAAATATCCATTCCGAATATTAAAACGTTTCTACCTGATCATTTCAATGACATTTTGTCAAAAACAAAAGGCCTACCCCATTCACGATTGATCAATGATTTGGTCCTAAGGTGTCAGTCGCAAGCGAAATATGCCCCAACCAATATTGGACATTTCGGGTTAAGCTTGGCGCATTATTGTCATTTCACGTCCCCAATTCGGCGATACGCTGACCTTGTTGTTCATCGATCATTGATTGCCGCTTTGGCCCTTGGGGATGAAAAACATGCGGAACCGGTGGCGATTGAAATATTGCAGGAAATTGGCGATCACATTTCATCCACGGAACGCACCGCATCAATGGCGGAACGCGAAGTCATGGATCGCTTTATGGCCGGATATTTGGAATCACAGCTGGGGACCACATTCACCGGGGCCATCGTTGGCGTTTCGGGGGCCGGTCTTTTTGTTGCTCTGGATCAAAGTGGGGCCCAAGGGTTTGTCCCCAAAAGTCGTTTGCCGGATGATTATTACGTTTTTGATGCGATTGGGCATCGGTATATTGGCCAGCGAACACGCACCACTTATCAGCTGGGCGATTCTGTCACGGTGCTTTTGGAAATGGCAGATCCTATCACGTGTTCTATTGCTTTTTCCATTGTGGATGAAAAAAGGGTTGGTCGTATTTCCTATAAGCCAAAGAAAGGGTCTGCAAAATTGTCGAGGTCCAGCAGAGCCTAGCGTAATACCGTTTTCACAAATTATTGGTGAGTTTCCTGGATGGCCACGTCGCCTTCGTCGGCTCGCCGTGCCGTACGTCATTGCGCGGAGGGCGAAGCTCAGCAAAGCAACCCAGGATTACCTAGGAAAACATGAGGTTTTTTGGGGATTGTTACTTCGGACTGGACCTATACCCAATCTAAACGGAAATGTTGATTTTTATGTTGGCTATCCCCTTGGTTTATAATTTGGCCATAAATGTCGACAAAAAAATCCTTACATAGAATGGCTATGCTCGTCTTTTTCACCTTGTTTCTGAAAAAACTATCTGTCATAAAATTTCAACATTTTCATTCATCTTGGGTATATGATACGGAGAATGGTTTTGTTTTTTCCGGAAACAGTTCTTCAAAGCAATGCTTATCTTTGTTGAAAGCCAGAAATTTCCCCTTGGACAATTCGAAATACCATGCATGTAGGAATAAACGACCGGTTGCAATCCTTTCTTGAATCCAGGGAAAGGTTTCCAGGTTTTTCAGAGAATGAATTAACGCACGATGGCTGCATGCCTCTGTCTTAATATCGATGCAATCTGTTGCATAATCGTGCATCACCGAATCATAAATTGGGTGAACTAATTCCATCCATTTGGATAAAAAACTATTTTCTTTGTTGGGTTTTGGATCCGCAAACAAGGACTGTATGCCGCCGCATTGGCTGTGCCCCAGCACAATCACATGACGAATTCCCAAACTACAAATCCCAAATTCTAAAGCGGCGCTTGTCCCGTGATGTGTGTTGTCATTTTCAAAAGGTGGAATTAAATTGGCCACGTTTCGAATGACAAATAAATCCCCTGGTTTACAATTCATGAGAATGGCAGGATCGACCCTGGAATCAGAACAGGAAACAACCAACGTTTTTGGATGTTGACCGTTTTTAATAAGTTCCCGAAAGACAACATCTCCATCGCAAAAATATTTTTGATGGAATTGGTTGCACCCCAGGATTAGATCATTAATTTCATTTGGCATTTTTCACTTGAATTATCGACAAAAAGATTTTACCAACATAAGCTAGTGTATCATTTTTAATGGGCAAATTGGCTGCTTAATTCTTTGTTTTTGAAAGTTTTTTAGAATGGTCCAGCGACAGCTTAGTCTTTTTCCCATTACAGACCCCCTGCCAATTCGTGTAACAGCAAAGGGAATAGAGGTTTTTATAAAGGTCACCCCAAAGGCATCAAAAGATCGCCTTGGGAAAATTATGGCTGATAGTGCCGGGAATTACGTTCTGAAAGCGTATGTCACAGCACCGCCAGAGGATAACCAGGCAAACGAGTGTTTGATTCGGTTCCTTTCAAAAGAATGGAGATTGCCAAAAAGCTGCATTCAGATCATTAATGGACTGGCTAGCCGGCAAAAAACCATTTTGCTGACGGGCGTTAACGAGGGCGAGGTAAAAAACATCCTTGGTGCTTATTGAGGTTTTGGTTGCCAGTATCCTCATAAAGTTTTACCATTATTCTTATTGACTTCAAAAGAAAGATATATCGATATGAAACATTTCCTCTGTGCTTTTTTAGTATGCCTTGGCCTTGTTGGATGCAAGGAAGACAAGTCAAAGAATGCGACTTCCGCGCAACCCTCAAAGGAAACCTTGGTGATTGCAACATCAGCCGATTATCCACCTTTTGCATCCTATCGCGATGGGCAGATTGTTGGATTTGAGATTGACCTTATGAAAGCCGTTGCCAAGCGGATTAATAAAGAGATTGTCATTAAGGATATGCCATTTGACAGCCTTATCGCAGCGCTTCAAACAAGCAACATTGAATTGGCTATATCGGGTTTTTCCGACACGTCTGAACGCCGTGAAAAAGTAGATTTCACAGCTCCCTATCATAAATCAAGCACGGTTTTGCTTGTTCCAAATAGTTCCGATATTAAGGCCCATGATCAGCTCGAGGGTAAGTTGGTTGGGGTGCAGTCTGGTTCCACTTACGAGGTCCTGGTACAAAAAAAATGGAAGCCGACAGTGCCCAATCTTTCCGTTCGGTCGCTCTCGAAAGTTCCTGAGCTTGTCCAGGACTTGAAGTCGGGTCGATTGGCAGCCATTGCTATCGGAAAAAAAGAAGGTGCAGATATTGCAAAGGCACACCCAGAATTTGCCGTTGTTGATGTGCCTGGAACCGATATTCCTTATGCGATAGCGTTGCCAAAGGGTTCTGCCTTGACCGATTCCGTTAACAAGGCCCTTCAATCTATGAAGGACGATGGGACATTGCAGAAAATCGAAAAAGAATGGAATATGTAGTCGTAAACCCATGCTCGCCATGACGATACCATAAGTCATGGCGAGAAGGGTGAAGTCCGACGCGGCCATCCAGGATTTTCCAGGAAAAAACAAAATTTTCATTTTCATCGGTACGTGTCCTAATGTTGCATTTTGATGTTATTTTAAGTTCTCTGGCTTTTGTTCTTCCGGGGATTATTGTCACCCTGGAATTCACCATCCTTTCTTTGGTGTGCGGGTTGCCGTTGGGTATTTTTCTGGCATTCTGCAAAATATCCCCCATTTGTGTTTTGAAAAAATTTGCTGAGGCTTATACATCGGTCTTTCGTGGGACGCCGCTTTTGCTTCAACTGGGCCTTATTTTTTTTGCGACTCCGCAATTAACGGGATATCCCATTTCGGCATTTGAGGCGGGAATTTTGGCGTTCTCTCTGAATTCTGCGGCTTATACGTCGGAAATTATTCGGGGCGGTATTCAATCGTTGGATCCCGGTCAATGGGAGGTGGCCCGCGTCCTTGGTATCCCCTATCGTCATACGTTGCTAAAAATTATTCTACCGCAAGCGACACGGACCATTCTGCCAACTCTTGTTAATGAAATGATTAATCTATTGAAAGAATCGGCCATCGTTTGCACTATCGGAGAAGCCGACCTTATGAAGCGGGCTCAAATGATGTCTATGGAGAAATTTCTTTATTTTGAACCCTATATTGTGGCTGGATTCTATTATTTCATCATGGTGATGATCATCAGTCATTTCGGCAAAAAACTAGAAAAGAAATTGGCTTATGCTTAAAATCAGGGGGCTTACCCGGCAAATTCCCGCTTTGAAAATCCTGAACCAGGTGTGCTTTGACGCAAAAAAAGGCAGCATCACCGCCGTTATTGGCCCATCTGGAAGTGGTAAAACGTCATTGTTGCGGTGTATTGCCCAGCTTGATTCGTCTGTGGTGGACGAAATGAGTTTTGAGGGGCGGCCCCTGGAGACATTGAATCATGGCGAAATTGGCCTCGTTTTCCAAGGATTTCATCTGTTCCCCCATAAAACAATTCTGGAAAATCTAACCCTTGCACCCCTTTGTCAGGGCCAAGAAAAGGCAGCAGTTACCCAAAAGGCAATCGGCTTGTTGGACAAATTTGGCCTGGCATCAAAAAGGGATGATCATCCAGCCAAGCTATCGGGGGGGCAAAAACAACGTGTTGCCATAGCGCGCGCCCTTATGATGGATCCGCCCATTTTATTGTTTGATGAGCCGACATCAGCCCTTGATCCGGAAATGGTAAAAGATGTAGGTTTAACAATCAAATCATTGCAAAGCCCGGATCGGGTCATTCTTTTGGTCACCCACGAAATTCGTTTGGCACAAACCAGCGCTGATCGCATTTTATTTTTTGACCATGGCGTATTGTTGGATAATATGGAAACGGAAAAGTTTTTTGCAGCTGGTAATCCAGATTTATCTGATCGGGCAAAAGCCTTTCTATCGAACTTTAATTAAGAGTAAGGAATTCATCATGACCAAAAGTTTGTATTGTTTTTTGTTGATCACCCTAGCTGCCCTTCCCCTAAAAGCAGCGGAGGTGCCTAGTAGCCTGAGCGCCAAAGAACAGCAGGTGAAGAACCTAGAGGAACAGTTAAAAAAAGCTGTTGATGATTTGAACGCATCTTTGGAAAAGGCTCATGAGCAAGGGGAGGGGGCTAACAAGGATCAACTATCCGAGCAAACCTCAACGTCGTTACCGGCACCCGATCACAGCGAAGCCATCGTTGATGCGTTGAAA
This sequence comes from Alphaproteobacteria bacterium, assembly GCA_026400645.1. NCBI lineage: Bacteria > Pseudomonadati > Pseudomonadota > Alphaproteobacteria > Alphaproteobacteria bacterium. The sequence continues at coordinate 18,118 of JAPLOP010000009.1, forward strand.
AATTTAACAGGACGTGTAGAGATTTTGGAAAAGAAGCTGGAGCAGCCGGCTCCCGCTAAGCTGGTGGAACAAGCCCCGGTGTCACCAAAAGCAGAATTGGATAAAATCAGAGAAGACGCCGAAAAAAAAGCCAATGAATTGGCGCCAAAACTTGCAACGGGCACACCCGCCGTGGCACAATATGATCAGGCGAACGCTTTATTAAAAAACAAAGAATACAAAAAAGCCGCTGATGCGTTTGGTACGATCATGAATGAATTTCCAAGCGACCCTTATGCCGTTAAATCCCGCGTCCATTTGGCTGAGGCTTTGCAGGCCCTTGGTGATTTTACAAAAGCAGAAGACATGTACACCGAAGCACTCAAAACAAAGATGGATGATTCCCTGATGATTGATTGTCGTTTGGGGTTGTTGGAGGTGAATTTGGCACTTAACAAAGCATCAGAAGCGTGCAGCCAAATTACCATTTTACAAAAAGAAAAACTAACCGAAAATCAACTGAAACGCCTTAAGGACAGTCAAGGAAAAGCACATTGCAAAAAGCCGTAAGCAGGAGAATTAGCAACCAAATAGTCACAAGCGAAATAGTAAAAATCTATTCGCTCAACGTCAGCGGAGAGGGAGTAGGCGATCAGGACGGAAAGGAAATTTTCGTCCCCTTTGCATTACCAGGCGAAAAAGTTGCGATCGAAATCCATGAATTTAGGCGTAAAAAGAAATTTGTCCTGAAACAAGTTCTGGAAGCCAGCCCCAATCGCATTCAGCCGGTTTGTTCCCATTTTACCCAGTGTGGTGGGTGCACGTTGCAACATTTTGATGCAATTACATATAAAGATTTCAAAAAATCCCTGATCACGCAACCCTTGCTTGAGTATGGGCTTGATCCATTTTTGGTGGGTGATCTGGTGATCCTCCCCTTTGGGCGGCGGCGTCGGGCGAACCTTGATGCGATCAAGAAAGAAGATAAAGTCCATCTCGGTTTTCATCGGTGGCGAGCGCACCAAATTATTGATATCCAAGAATGTCATACCCTGGCGCCGGAGTTACGGGTGTTGATTGCGCCCTTTCGGCAAGCGCTTGATACCATCCTAACCCCCTTTCAAAAGGCCAAGATTTTCTTGACGGTAACAAAAGGTGGGGTTGATTTTAGTCTCGAAATCCAGGGGGTTTTGGAATTATCCAACGACCAAAAAGATGTCCTGATGCAGTTTGCCCAGGCCATGAATTTGGCGCGCTTTATTTTTCGTCATGGCAAAAAGGTCGAGGTTTTGCATTTATCCGCTGACCCCGTTATCGAATTCGATGGTGTTGATGTTGCTGTTGATGCCTATGGTTTTTTGCAGGCAACGGATGATGCTGATCGGGCGCTGTCGCAGATTATTATGGATGCCATCCCAACGGGTGTTCGCAAAATTGCGGATCTTTTTGCGGGTCGCGGAACGTTTAGCCTCCCCCTCAGCCGCCTTGCGCCTGTGGATGCGTTCGAGCTTGATAAACCGGCCCTTGCTGCATTGGATGGGGCGATTGCTTTGTCCGGCAGGCCGATTACAACGCATTATCGAAATCTTTATGACAATCCGCTGTTGTCGGATGAATTGCAATCCTATGATGTGATCGTCCTTGATCCACCCCGAGCCGGCGCCCTGGAACAAATCGAACAGATCAAATCACTGTCAGTTCAGACGCTTATTTATATTTCCTGTAACCCACAAACATTCTGCCGCGATGCAAAAATCCTGATCGACAATGGGTATGTATTAAAAACGATTACGCCCATCGATCAGTTCGCTTGGTCTGCTCATTTAGAGGTCGTTGGAATATTTTTGCTAGCTTAGTGTGGTGGACCATTAATCCGATAATTAAAGTCGGAATTATCCTTACCATGGTTTCAGGAAAACAAAATAAACTTGACTCATTTTATCAGGATAGAGTACATTCTTGATTAAGATACCTCGTTTGAGAAAAACAATTGAAAGTTAGCGCTAAAGCACAGTATGCGATCATGGCAATGGTTGACTTGGCCACAACAGAGAAAGACAGGGCGGACGAATCCTGTACGCCGTCGTCATTAACCGCCGTGTCAGAACGCCAGAATTTACCCTTACCCTATATGGAGCAGCTTTTTTTGAAATTGCGCAAAGCCGGCCTGGTTAAAAGTGCACGGGGAGCCGGTGGTGGCTATGTGTTGGGCCGGACGGCGTCAAATATCCGTGTTTATGACATTATCGTGGCTGTGGAAAAACCCATCAAAATGACCCGCTGTGCCGACGGTTCTGGCGGATGTCAGCCCAATGGGGCGCGTTGTGTGGCACATGATTTGTGGGAGGAATTGGGCGACATGATCCAATTCTTTTTGAAAAGCGTCACGTTGGATGATTTACAAAATAAAAATGTACGCGGCAATCGTATGCTAGGGAGAGGACGGGATTCCCTGGTGGCACACGAGGACTACGCATGAACACCCATACCCAATGGATTTCGAAATCTGGATTTGAAAATAAGGACCGAGCGCCCGGAGTGTACAGAGACGTACATGAGGACGCGAGGTTCCGAAATTTTCGAAGATCAGAGTTTGAAAGGCGAAGGGTATATTTGGATTACAATGCTATGGCACCTCTCCGACAGTCCGCAAAGGACGTGATTCTGTCGATGGTAGCAATGGATGCGTTGGGTAATCCGTCATCGGTTCATTCGTATGGACGCGCCATTCGACGGAAAATAGAGGATGTCCGGCGCACCATTATGATGGCACTTGGCCTGGAAAACAAAGTCCTGATTTTTACCAGTGGTGCTACAGAATCCAATAACCTAGCCTTGAAAAATTTCCCTGGCAGAGTTTTGGTTTCTGCTATCGAACATGATTCCGTTTTTGATGTGCGTTCCGATGCAATTGTTTTGCCGGTCTTGGGGGATGGCACACTGGATTTGGAAATCTTGGAAAAACATCTGTCGTCTGATTTTGACGGACCAACGCTTGTGTCGGTAATGGCGGCCAATAACGAAACGGGCATTATGCAGCCTTTGAGCGATGTTTGTACTTTGGCCAAAAAGTGGGGCGCCTATGTCCATAGCGACGCCGTGCAGGCGATTGGCCGGGTTGATTATCCATGGGGCGACCTTGATATGATTTCTGTTTCATCCCACAAAATTGGGGGGCTTTCTGGTGTGGGTTGTTTGATCATTAATCCAACTATCCCCGTTAACCCCCTTTTCCTTGGGGGTGGGCAGGAGCGAACCTACAGGGCAGGGACAGAAAATATCATCGGCATTTGTGCTATGGGCGCAATAATTCAGGATTGTATCGCCGAAGATTGGGAGCCTGTGCAACGGCTAAGGGATCAATTAGAACACCAGTTAACGCAGAATTGTCCCGATGCGGTAGTTTTTGGAAAAGACAAAGAACGCTTGCCCAACACAACCCTAATCACGATGCCATCCGTTAAAAGCGAAACGCAGGTGATGAATTTTGATTTGGCTGGGTTTGCCGTCAGTGCGGGTTCTGCCTGTTCATCGGGCAAGGTTAAAAAATCACGCGTTTTGCAGGCGATGAATGTGCCGGAAACATCGAATCAATGTGCCCTTCGTATTAGTTTGGGCTCCACAATTCAAGAAAACGATTTAAAGCGTTTTGCTGAAACGTGGCTTGGTATTTATAAAAAATCATTAGTAAGGGGATAAACCCATGACCAACAACAGTATATCCGGTAACACAACAAGAGCAGGGGAAAGGACGATGAGCAACTATGCTTTGCCCAGAGTTCACCCATCAATGCTAACACCCGAAAACCAAATCTATCTGGATTATCAGGCAACGACACCCTGTGACCCCCGTGTGTTTGAAAAGATGATCCCCTATTTTACGACTGTCTTTGGCAATCCCCATTCTCGCAATCATGTGCATGGTTGGTTGGCAGAGGAAGCCATAGAAACAGCGCGCCAACAGGTTGCTGATAGCATAAAGGCAGATGAACGGGAAATCATTTTTACCAGTGGCGCCACGGAATCCAATAATTTAGCCATCAAAGGGGTGGCCCACTTTTATAAAGACAAGAAAAAGCATATCGTCACGTGTGTCACTGAACATAAATGTGTTTTGGAAAGCTGCCGTCAATTGGAACAGGAAGGGTTTCGCATAACCTATCTACCTGTGAAACAAAATGGCATTATTGATCTTGATCACCTAAGGGATGCGGTTCAAGATGATACGTGCTTGGTTTCTATTATGGGGGGGAATAACGAAATCGGTGTGATTCAGCCTCTCAAGGAAATTGGACAGATTTGCCGTGAAAATGGGGCGTTCTTTCATACCGATGCGGCGCAAATCATTGGTAAAATGGACATTGATGTTGATGCGATGAATATTGACCTGTTGAGCATTTCTGGTCATAAAATTTATGGCCCCAAAGGGATTGGCGCATTATATGTGCGTCGCAAACCGCGCGTTCGGATGCAGGCTATTATTAGCGGTGGTGGACAGGAACGGGGGATGAGGTCAGGTACCTTGCCAACGCCGTTGTGTGTGGGGTTGGGGGAGGCTTGCGCTATCGCCAGGCTAGAAATGATTGAGGAAATGCCCAGGATAGAACGATTGACCAATCGTTTGTACGAGGGGATAACTGAACGTTTGTCGCATGTTTATTTGAATGGTGATCGGGTCCTTCGGATCCCTGGCAATCTGAATCTGAGCTTCGCCTATGTCGAGGGGGAGGGGCTCATGATGGGCGTTAAGGAATTATCAGTTTCATCGGGTTCGGCCTGTACATCATCGTCCCTGGAGCCATCGTATGTTTTGCGTGCGCTGGGTGTCGAGGACGAAATGGCCCACACATCGATTCGTTTTGGGATTGGGCGGTTCACAACTGAATTCGAAATTGAACGAACCATCGATATGGTTGTAAAAGCGGTGGAGAGGTTGCGAACCTTAAGTCCATTGTGGGAAATGGCCCAGGATGGGATCGATATAAAATCCATCCAATGGGCAAATCATTAAGGGAGAATAAAATGTCTTATAGTCACAAAGTTATCGATCACTATGAAAATCCCCGTAATGTTGGGGCATTGGATAAAAATGATGCCACCGTTGGCACGGGATTGGTTGGGGCGCCAGCGTGTGGTGACGTGATGAAATTGCAAATCAAGGTGGATTCTGATGGCGTGATCGAGGATGTGAAATTTAAAACATTCGGGTGTGCATCTGCCATTGCATCGTCATCATTGGTGACGGAATGGATCAAGGGCAAAACCCTGGAGGAGGCTCAAGAAATTCGTAATACAGATATTGTGCAGTTTTTGGCCCTTCCTCCCGTTAAGATTCACTGCTCTGTTTTGGCAGAAGATGCTATTCGATCGGCCATTGCTGATTATAAACAAAAGAATGTAGACAAATAACAATGAAAGTCGCATTAAACATCACTGACGCAGCCATTGATCGCATAAAGCACCTTTTGGATAAGCGAGGAAAGCCTTCTATCGGGATGCGGGTGAGCATACAAACAAAGGGGTGTTCAGGTTTATCCTATTCCATCGATTATGCTGACGAGAAACAACCCCTGGACGAGGTTGTGGAGCAGGGCGGAGTGACGATTTTGATTGATGCAAAAGCGACGCTGTTTATTTTGGGAACAGAAATGGATTTTGTGGGCGATAAAATGCAATCTGGTTTTGTCTTTCGCAATCCCAATGAAAAAGGGCGATGCGGATGCGGCAAGTCGTTTTTTGTTTGAGGGAGAAGGTCTATTAATAATCCATTCACCATCTTGGGCATACCACAAGAATTTGATATTGATTTGCAGATTTTGGAACAGCGGTATTTTATATTGCAACGCGAATTCCATCCCGATCGTTTTGCGCACCAAGGGGGGGATGAGGACGCCATGTCAGTTGCGATTAATCAAGCCTACCGCATCCTTAAGAATCCGGTGTTTCGGGCAAAAGCATTGTTAGAATGTGCAGGATGTTTCATTGGCGAAACCGAAAATTTATCAGATATATCCTTTTTGCAAGATCAATGGGAATGGCGGGAACGTATAGAAGAATCAACTACTCCGGATGATTTGGATCTAATAAAAAATGATCTGGAAAAAGAATTTTTGGCGATTCAACATGTGTTTTCTAAGGCTTGGATAGCAAAGAAATCCGAACAAATGTTACAAATTTATCGAAAATTATCCTATTTTTCCAAGGCCTTAGAAAGGGTGAAAGAAAAAAGTGCTCAACATTACTGATCCTCATATTGCAGTTTCCGCCTGCTTCGAACCTGATGACGTTGCCATTGGTATTGACCTTGGGACGACCTATTCGGTTATGGCTTATGTAGACAATGGACAACCCCAGATAATCTCTATCGATGGGCGTTCATTGATTCCATCGATTGTTTTTTATGATCAAGATGATCGTCTGTGGGTTGGGCAAGACGGCCATTCAACGCAGATGAGCAAGGAAATCATATCGTCTTTCAAGAAATGGATGCGGAACCCATCGACCCTGTTGTTAAGGGACAAGACCCCCGTTGAATTATCGGCTCTGGTCTTGGCACATTTAAAAAAGAATGCCGAGCAGGTCCTTGGAAAATCTGTTCAAAAAGCCGTTATTACGGTGCCAGCCTATTTTGATGATGCAGCCCGTCAGGCCACAAAAGATGCGGCGGCACTTGCGGGATTAACTGTTTTGCGTTTGGTTAACGAACCAACGGCGGCAGCGCTGTCATATGGTCTGGATCGAAACGCCCAGGGAATTTATGCGGTCTATGATTTGGGGGGTGGAACATTTGATGTTTCCATCCTGAAATTGGTCCGGGATGTTTTTCAAGTTCTGGCCACGGGCGGGGATGTTCATTTGGGCGGGGATGATGTGGATCAGTCCATTGTTGAACTCTGGGTGCAGTCCCATCCGACTCTGGAGGCCACGCGATCGTTATTTCTTTTGGCGCGAGAAGCAAAAGAATTTTTGCATGCCAACGATGCTTGGAATGGTGAATCTGGCCCCCATAACTTAACGTTAACCGCAGTAGATCTTGACATTCTGGTGTCTCCTCTGGTTCAAAAAACACTGGCGCTTTGCAATCGTGTGATTCTGGATGCGGGCGTTTCTAAGTCGGACATTGATGGGGTCGTTCTGGTTGGGGGGTCGACGCGACTGAATGCTGTCAGGGCAGGGACCGAACATTTTTTTGGACAGGCTCCGAAAATCGATCTGGATCCCGATCATGTGGTGGCCCTGGGGGCTGCATTACAGGCGGATGCCCTAACATCCAGGGGTTCGAATTCATTGTTGTTGGATGTTGCCCCACTATCACTTGGGATTGAAACAATGGGGGGTGTTGTCGAGAAAATCATCCCCAGAAATTCACCGATTCCGATCAAGCAGGCACAGGAATTCACCACTCACCAAGATGGTCAGACAGCCATGAAGATTCATGTCGTCCAGGGAGAGCGCGAGCAAGTTTCGGATTGTCGATCTTTGGCAGAATTCATTCTGACCGGGATTCCCCCCATGGGGGCGGGCATGGCGCGTATTTTGGTCGTCTTTACCGTTGATGCGGATGGATTACTGACAGTCACGGCTATGGAAAAAACAACAGGATTGAAACAAGAGGTTTTCGTTAAGCCCAGTTATGGGTTAACATTAGAAGACTTCAGAAAAATGTTACTGTAAGTTTTATCAAAAAATCTTAGGAAAGAAGATTAACTATGTCAAAAATGAAATTCATACAAAACGATGATAGCGTTATCGAGGTGGATGCACCGCTTGGATTATCCGTACTAGAAATTGCTCATCGTAATAAAATTGACCTAGAGGGAGCCTGCGAAGGGTCGCTGGCGTGTTCAACATGTCATGTTGTTGTCGATGGTGATTGGTACAAGAAATTAACGCCTGCCACAGAAGACGAAGAAGATATGCTTGATTTGGCTTTTGGATTGACGCACACCAGCCGCCTTGGATGCCAAATTATCATAACTGATGAATTGGATGGTCTGACCGTGCGATTGCCGGCCGGTACGCGCAACATGATGGTTTAAGAGACGGAGAATTCCCGGTGCGCTGGACTGATATATACGACATAGCCATCGAATTGGAGGAGAGGTTTCCCGACGTGGAAATCCTCTCTGTCCGTTTTACGGATTTATGGCAGTGGGTGCAAGACCTTCCTAGTTTTGACGACGATCCTCAAAAAAGCAACGAAAAGGTATTGGAGGCTATTCAGATGGCCTGGCTAGAGGAACGGGACTGATTGAATTGAGCCCTAAAAACTGGATAGTTAACCTGAGCTCGACGTAACAATCTCCAAAAACTTCACCTTTTTCCTGGACAATCCTGGATCACTTTGTCGCTTACGCTGTGCACCGCGACGTCTTTGCGCGGAGGGTGAAACCCGACAAAGCAATCCAGACTTTAAAACACCAGACTCAATAAGGCTTTTGACGGGCTCTTATATCGAACCCAGACTAAATCTTACTATATTTCAGGCTTTTTTCGAATGGTGAGCTGCCTGACCGCCCTTGTGGCCCAACTCAATATACCCTGCGTGCCCAAGCTGACTAGACCGGACTTCTCCGCCTTTACGGCCAAGTGCGACATATCCGGCATGTCCAAGCTGCTGGGATCGGGCTTCTCCCCCTTTATGACCAAGCTCCACATACCCATCGTGACCTAATTGCTCGGCCCGGGCGCGCCCACCCTTGCGTGCTATTTCGACAACTTTATCGTGGGGCATGGATGCAAAACCTTTGGCTTTTGGCTTAGCCTTAACCTCTCTGGTTTTGCGGACACTTCCTTTGTTTGTACTGTCGGTGTGTGTATTTTTATTTTTTTGAGCGACTGCCATGATAGATCCTCCTTATTTTATAGGGTTATCATCAAACGCGATGTTCGCTAGTCTGGGGGGCGCTGTTGTTTGCGCCCAGTTTATCCAGACATCACATGCCTAGAATTATCTAGACACCTTTCTATTACGCCCCTTTAAGGGGAATGTAAACAGTTTTTAATGAAATTTGTTCGAGTCATGCTCATACCATAGACAAACTATGAAAAATAGAGTGTCCTGGAATTAGGGCGCAATATGCCTTTATCTAAAATTTCATAGAATAATTTTATAGGGGGCTGCTTGACTATAAGCCAAAATACAACAAACTCTATACCCTTCGCAATTGATCCTCCATCACTTTCATGCAACCAATCCTGATGGGGGATTCAATCCCGCGCTAACAGGGGCAATACAGAACCATCGTTTGCCCCGGGATTAATACCATTTTCAAAAATGATTAGTGAGTTTCCTGGATGGCCACGCCGCCTTCGTCGGCTCGCCATGCCGTACGTCATTGCGCGGAGAGCGTGGCCATCCAGAAAACGGTGTTAGGGCATTTTGCAAAAATAAGCGGCCCTGCAAACCCTACTCAACAACCTTTGGCACAGCAAACATATTAAACTGCGAAACAGGTGCGTTTTTCATAATGGCATCGACAATATCGCTGTCTGTGACAACATCCGCCCGTTCATGCATGGCGGGCTTGTCTTCTTCCTCGTGCACCTCAACGGAGGACACATCAATACTGGTGAGCTGGTCAATCCAGTTCATGATGGAACTCAGTTGCGCGGAAATCTGTGGACATTCCTCGTCCGTGATTTTGATGCGGGCCAATTTTCCAATCTTCTTGACTTCTACTGGGGACAGAATCATATAAACCTCATACCTTTAAGAAACACCATACCGGGGTGTGATCCGATGTTTTATCCAATCCCCTTGGGGACAAATCCACTTGACTATCTATAACACAATCGGATGCCTTGGGCGAAAGCAATAGATGATCAATCCTAAGTCCATTATTATTCACATATGATTTATTGCGATAATCCCACCACGTGAATGGCCCGATTCCCTCGTGGAACAAACGAATAGCATCTTTATATCCTAAATGCACCAAGGATCGAAAGGCATTGCGTTCGGGTGTCGAACATAAAATTTTGTCCTGCCAGCCTTTTGGATCATGCACATCAGCATCCGTTGGGGCCACATTAAAGTCACCACCAATAGCGCAGATTTCATCATATTCCAATAAATCTTGCATATGCTGTCGCAAATGACCCAGGAATTCTAACTTATAGGCAAACTTATCCGATCCAACTTCCTGGCCATTGGGTACGTAAACGGAACCCACGCGAATGTTGGCTGTGAACCCCTCGATATAACGGGCTTGGTCGTCATGCAAAAAAGGCGGCAGATTTTGTTGGACATCCTCGATTGGGAATTTTGATAAAATCGCCACACCATTAAATGTTTTTTGTCCATGGATGGCCACATTGTACCCAAGGTCTTCTATGTCCTGTCGCGGAAAGTCTTCGGCAATGCATTTTGTTTCCTGCAACAAAACAATGTCGGGATTTTTTTCCTTTAGCCACGACAAAACAATGGGCAGACGCGCACGAACGGAATTTACATTCCAGGTTGCGATTCCTATCTTTTTTGGATCTGACATGCTTTGGTCTGACATGGGCCCTCCATTAAACTTACAGTGAAAATGATTTTCCGCAACCACATGATGACGTGGCATTTGGATTTTTAATCAAAAACCGCGAAGACGTTAAATCATCCGCATAATCAATCTCGGACCCATTCAAAAGCTCCAACGAAACACCATCAATAACGATACTGGCGCCTTGTTTTTCAAAAACATGATCGTCTATCGTTGTTGCATTATCCAGGACAAAGGAATATTGAAATCCCGAACATCCACCACCCGAAACGCTAACGCGTAGGGAAAGGGATTCCGATGATTGTTCCTGTTGCAACAAAAGTCGAATGCGTTCTGCTGCCGCGTCGCTGATTAATAAAGTCATTTTTTCCCCACTTGATATATTTGGCATGCTAGCAAAACTTGGTATCTGTGTATATAGTAGAGACATTAAAATCATTATCAAGGAGGAACGGCAATGGCCGGTTCTGTTAATAAAGTTATTCTTATTGGAAATCTTGGACGCGATCCCGAGGTGCGTTTCGCACCAGATGGTATGAAAATTGTAAACTTGTCGGTTGCAACCAGCGAATCATGGAAAGACAAAAACAGTGGCGAACGCAAAGACAAAACAGAATGGCACCGCGTCGTTGTGTTTAATGAACGAATTGCTGATGTGGCTGAAAAGTTCCTAAGGAAAGGATCAAAAGTTTACCTAGAGGGGCAATTACAAACCCGCAAATGGACCGATCAAAGCGGACAAGAAAAGTATTCAACCGAGGTTGTTATTCAACGGTTCCGCGGGGAATTAACGTTACTGGATAGCAAGGGCGGCGGTTCGTCAGGCGATGATTACCAAGCTTATGGTGATGCGGGCAGCACTCCGCAAGCTAGTGGTGGCAGCAGTGGTGGATATTCGGCACCCCAATCCAACCATGACATGAATGACGATATTCCTTTTTGATGTCTTTACCTTCTAATACTAACTCCTCGGGCTCTGTTCCGTTTCACATTAAATCCCCGTTTGAACCAGCCGGGGATCAGCCCGAGGCTATCAATGCCCTGACAAAAGAAATTCAAAACGGTGAGAAAAATCAGGTCTTGCTGGGTGTAACGGGATCCGGAAAAACGTTCACAATGGCGCATGTGATTCAGCGCATCCAACGCCCTGCTTTGATTCTGGCGCCCAACAAAATTTTGGCGGCACAGTTGCATTCGGAAATGAAAGATTTTTTCCCCAACAATGCGGTTGAATATTTTGTTTCTTATTACGATTATTATCAACCCGAAGCCTATGTCCCCCGCACCAATACCTATATTGAAAAAACGGCATCAATTAACGAACAGATTGACCGTATGCGACATGCAGCCACGCGATCTTTGTTAGAAAGGCGTGATGTCATTATTGTAGCCAGCATTTCGTGTATTTATGGTATCGGATCAGTCAGCACCTATAGTGAGATGATCATCACCATCGCACAGGGGGAATCCATCGATCGAAACCACCTGATGCGGCGCCTGGTGGAACTGCAATACAAACGGAATGATATATCCTTTAATCGCGGAAATTTCCGTGTTCGGGGAGATGTGTTGGAAATTTTCCCAGCGCATTATGAGGATCGCGCCTGGCGCCTGAGTTTCTTTGGGGATGAACTGGAAAAAATCATCGAAATCGATTCGTTGACGGGCGAAAAAATGAACACCCTGGATCGAATCACAATCTTTGCCAACAGCCATTACGTGACCCCCGGCCCCACAATGCAGCAAACGATTAAAAAGGTCCAGGGGGATTTAGTTGTGCGCCTAAAGGAATTCAAGGATCAAGATAAATTGGTCGAGGCGCAGCGATTGGAACAACGGACAAAATTTGATTTGGAAATGATGGCCGCAACAGGGAGCTGTTCTGGGATTGAAAATTATTCCCGATATTTGACGGGCAGGGAACCCGGACAGCCGCCGCCGACTCTGTTTGAATATTTGCCTAAGGATGCGATTCTTATTATTGATGAAAGTCACGTATCGGTTCCACAGTTAAACGGTATGTACAAGGGGGACAGATCACGCAAATCAATGCTAAGCGAACATGGTTTTCGACTGCCATCCTGTGCAGATAACCGCCCGTTGAAATTCGAGGAATGGGATGCCATGCGCCCGCAAACCGTTTATGTTTCAGCAACGCCTGGCCCATGGGAGCTGCAGCAAACCCAAGGGGTCTTTGTTGAGCAAATCATCCGCCCGACGGGCCTAGTCGATCCGGTGTGTGAAATCCACCCCTGTGAACATCAGGTTGATGACCTGATCCATGAATGCAAGGCAACCGTTGCCAAGGGTATGCGGGTTTTGGTTACAACGCTGACAAAAAAAATGGCGGAGGCCTTAACCGAATATCTGAACGAGGCTGGGTTAAAAGTGCGGTATTTGCATTCGGACATTGAAACCCTAGAACGTATTGAAATTATTCGGAATTTGCGTTTGGGGACATTTGATATTTTGGTTGGTATTAACCTGTTACGTGAGGGGTTAGACATCCCCGAATGCGGGTTGGTTACTATTCTTGATGCTGATAAAGAGGGGTATTTACGATCCAAAACGTCGCTGATCCAAACCATTGGACGCGCCGCGCGTAATGTAGAGGGTCGCGTGATTTTGTACGCCGATAAAATCACCAATTCGATGGAGGGTGCCCTGAATGAAACGAACAGACGACGCGAAAAACAAGAAGACTATAATCGGGTGCATGGAATCACCCCTGAATCCGTTAAAAAAGGTATTCATGGAGAAATGCAGGAAATTTGCGATATGGATTATGTGTCCATCGATGCGACCCTTTCTTCTATGAGCAAAAAAGAACTCGCCAAGAAAAAAATCCAGCTGGAAAAGAAAATGAAAACCGCCGCTGGAAACTTGGAATTCGAACAAGCGGCCAAACTACGCGATGAAATCCGCCAGCTGGAAAGGGCGGAATTATTGGTGATGTAAATCAAAATCACATCCAAGGCTCTGTCTTGTGCCTTCTGGCAAAAGGGATTTGTGCGAATAATTTGGGTGATCAATCGCCAAAATAACATCAACGTTGGGCGTTAAAAAGGATCGAATCTCGTCCGGCCTCAATATGAAATGCAAAAAATGAACGGCTGATGTTTTTCCATCAGCGGTTGTGCGATCAACTTCTGTTTCGGGGGTGGCGTTTATACTGGTATCCCCGAAACGCAACGAAACAGTTTCCTCTATCCCGCCAAGCTGTGCTAATACTCGCCGCCGTCGAACCATGTCATCGATTTCAATCATCATCGTTGCGACCAAGTCTTGGCTTTGGTCTGGATGGACTTTCGGAACCAGGGATGCATAGGCGTTCAGCTCGTCATCGATTTGACTGTCTCCCCCTTGTTCGATTCTCAGCATTTCGTGGATCTGCCACCAAATAGTTTGATAATTTTCGAAATAGAAAACGATATCGGGGCCAACTGATAGGCGCCTGTTCCTTTTCAAAGCTGTAATCTCAAGACGTTTTTGATCGCGTATTTTAAGAAAATCGGACAGGGGAATGATATCATCCCGGGTAAGTGTGCGTTTCATATGCTTTTTCTTTTTTTTGGATACCATTGTCAGGCATTTTAGGCTCCCAAGACTTGAATGGGAAGAGTATAATAAAAGAAAAATAGCAAGCAAGCAAGACAGCAACATGACTCCAGTTAAACGCATTTTATCGGGCATTCGTCCAACGGGACATATTCATTTGGGGAACTATCTGGGGGCGATTCGCCATTGGGTGAGGCTGGCCAGTCAATCCCCCCTTGGTCAACAAGACCAGCTGTTTTGTATCGTTGACCAGCATGCCTTGACAACAATGCAGGATGCCCAAAATTTAGCCGATAATACACGAACGATTGCAGCTGCTTATATAGCATCAGGCATTGATCCAAGCAAAAGCAGCATTTTCGTTCAAAGCCACGTTCCGGGACACACTGAATTGGCCTGGTATTTAGGATGCATAACGCCACTTGGTTGGCTGAATCGGATGACACAGTTTAAAGACAAGGCTGGAAAAAACCAAGAAAGTGCTCTTTTTGGGTTGTATGCGTACCCCGTATTAATGGCGGCGGATATCCTGATTTACAAAGCAACACATGTGCCCGTTGGGGCCGACCAAAAGCAGCATGTGGAATTGGCCCGCGATATTGCCGGGGCATTTAATAACTATTGCCAGAAAGAGGTTTTGGTAATGCCCGAACCCGTCATTGAAACAAAAGTGGCGCGAATCATGAGCCTGCGGGATGGAACAAAAAAGATGAGCAAGTCCGAGATATCCGATTATTCCCGCATTCACTTGTTGGACGATCCAGACACGATTGTTCAAAAAATCCGAAAGGCCAAAACAGATGCCTTTCCCGTTCCAGAAACCCTGGAGGATATGGATGTCCGGCCAGAAGCCAAGAATTTAATGACCATATATGCAGCACTAACAGAACAGAATACGGATGATCTGTGTCAAAAATTTGGCGGGCAATCATTTTCGGTGTTCAAACAAAAACTGAGCGATATGTTGATCGAAACATTGCTGCCGATACAAACCCACGTACGGTCCTTGTTGCGGGATAAAGGGGCGTTGGATTCCGTTCTGCAACAAGGGGCTGCCGTGGCGAATGATTTGGCTAACCAGAATCTAGATGACATTCGGGATGCCCTTGGGATGGTGAAAAGGGGATAATTGATGACGGGAGGTTGGGTCTTTCTTGTGTGATGTGGGGGTTTAGGGAAAGAGCCTAACCCTGCCACCGGGGGAATACGCCCGTTGGTTCCGGCAGGGCTGTCCCTGGGTTTATTGCCTCAGCAAAATGATCGAACTGTCGTTTGTACTCTGGAACGGCCAACTGATCAAGGATCGCAGCGCTGGCGTTTATTAACAATGGTTGGGTAAAGATCGCGATCTTGCGAATAGCCTCCACCAACACATATAAAACCGTTTGCATCCGCGCAACCTCGCCACTCTTAAGAAGGGCCCAGGGCTTTTGTTCATCAATGTATTGGTTGGCAAGACTAATCACAGACCAAATATGGTCGGCATATTTGTGAAATGCAAAATGATCCATGTCACCCTCAAGAACCTTTGGCAGGCAATCAACTGCATCCCAAAGCGCCTTGTCCGATGGGGTTAATTCCGCAGCCTTTGGGACAATTCCACCGCAATTCTTGTAAATAAATGATAAAACGCGCTGCACAAGGTTGCCATAGCTGTTGGCCAAATCGCTGTTGTAACGCGTGATCAAACTATCCCGTGAAAAATCACCGTCTTGACCAAAGGGAACCTCCCGCATCAAAAAATACCGAACGGCATCCAACCCAAAGGTTTCAATCAATTCAAATGGATCAATTGCATTACCCAGCGATTTCGATATTTTTTCACCTTCGTTTGTCCACCAACCATGGGCAAAAACTTTCTGTGGCGCCGGTAAATCAGCCGCCATCAAAAATGCTGGCCAGTAAACCGCATGGAATCGCAAGATATCCTTACCAACAACATGACATGAATTCGGCCAGTATTTTGCAAAGCTATCGGTATTCTCCGGATAGCCCAGCGCCGTTATGTAGTTCGTGAGCGCATCCAACCAAACATACACAACGTGTTCGGGTGAATTTGGCACCGGAACCCCCCAGCTAAAGCTTGTCCGGGATACCGATAAATCATGCAGGCCACCCTCGACAAACCGAACAACCTCGTTCCGCCGGCTTTCGGGTTCAATAAACGTTGGGTTTTCTTTATAAAATTCCAACAACTTTTCCTGCCAATTGGATAACCGAAAGAAATAACTAGGCTCACGAACCCATTCCACCGGCGCACCCGTTGGCGCCTTTCCATCAATCAATTCTTTTTCATTATAAAAGGCTTCGTCCCTTATGGCGTACCATCCCTCGTAATGACCAAGGTAAATTTGATCGCGTTTGACCAGCTCGTTCCATAAATGTTGGACAGCTTTTATGTGGCGATCCTCTGTCGTTCGAATAAAATCATCGTGAGTCGTTTCCATGACAGTGACCAAATCCCGGAATTTCTGGGACACTTGGTCCACAAATTCCGTTGGTGTTATTCCGCGATCTTTGGCGGCCTTTTCAACCTTTTGGCCATGCTCGTCAGTGCCGGTTAAAAATTTCACGTCACACCCGGCCAACCGTTTATAGCGCGCGACCGTATCGCATGCCAGCGTTGTGTAGGCGTGACCAATGTGAGGAACATCATTGACATAATAAATTGGCGTGGTGATGTAAAAATTCTTTTTGCTGTCCATTGTTTACTCTATGATCCGTGTTGGATTTTCTATCATTAAAAAACAGGTTATCAATACGTGGGTTTTGTCCAGGTGGGTGGATCGCGCATCCTTTAAAAAGGATGTTACCGCTTGCCAAACGCCAAGCCAATGGCTTTGTTCAGTATCGGTCGAGTTTAAAATCTTTTGGTATGCCCATTGTTCAATCAGCCACAAAAAACAATCGTACTGCGATGGATTTTTGGCCACAGTTTCGCACCATTTTTGTGCCTTGGGGAAATTATTCGATCGCGCCGCCATCGCCATTTCGTCCAATTGCTGAACAAAAATTCCACCCCCAGCTGCCTGCAGCGATTGATACAGTCCAATGCTGCCCCTGACCAAAGGAAACAAACCCTCATCAAAATCAGGACACCAATCTAAAAAGTCCGCAGCCGTCAGGGGTTGGCATAAAAGCTTTTGGCACCGGGATCGGATCGTTGGCAGAGCTTGTCCCAATGAATGGCAAATCAAAAGGATTAGCGCCTTTTGGGGCGGCTCCTCTAGGATCTTGAGCAACGCATTGGCGGCTTGTCGCGTCAGGTCATCCACGGCATCAATGATCACGACCCGCCACCCTGGAATCGATGGCGACTGACGAAGGAAATCAATAACTTTTCTGGAATCCTCCACCGATATCACCGTATTCAAATCCCCATCCTTGTTATTCCCCCTGGTCAGGACAAATAAATTGGGGTACGCTCCATTGGCAATTTGCCGCCCCACAATTTCGGGCGATAACCCATTTGGATTTTGGGGGTTGGCGGATAAAATTTCCCGCGCCAGTTGATACGCAAGGGTTGATTTACCTATCCCGCGTTGCCCCCACACGATCCAGCAGGGTGCCAGATTCCCCTGGTCGTAAAGTGATTTTATTGTTGTCATGGCTCCCGCGTGGCCAAATACAGTTTTCTGTGACCCTGAAACCGTCGAAAGCGGCAAGGAAGCGGATGGTTTTTTATTGATCATATTTAATTCTTTGATGAGTGTTTTTTACTGTATTTTTATGAATTCTGCCTATATAATTATCTTGTTTAATGGCCAGATCCAACTGAAATGTTATATTTTTCACTATGGGGTGGCAGAATTTGTTCCTTAAGGAGTCCGTTAGTTATGAATAAGAAATTATATGTCAGCAACTTAGCTTTTTCAATCAATGATGAATCGTTGGGAGGCGTATTTGCTGAGATAGGTTCGGTAGTATCTGCTAGAGTTATATCAGATCGCTATTCTGGCCGCAGTAAAGGTTTTGGATTTGTGGAAATGGCCACAGATGCTGATGCACAAGAAGCAATCAAAAAGCTCAATGGCGTAGAGATCGAAGGGCGCACAATTAACGTTGCTGAAGCGCGTCCACAAGAAGATCGTCCACAAGGCGGAGATCGCGGCGGTTATGCACCACGCGGTGATGGCGATCGCGGTGGATTCGGTTCACCACGCGGCGATAGCGGCGGATTCGGCGCATCACGTGGTGGTGGCGGCGGAGATCGTGGCGGTTTTGGTGCACCACGTGGTGGTGGCGGCGGAGATCGCGGTGGATTCAGTTCACCACGCGGCGGCAATGGCGGCGGCGGCAGAGGTCGTTCTTACTAAAAACTAAAGTCTAGATTTTAGTTAGCTTGTTATTAAAACGCCATGACATCATGTTGTGGCGTTTTTTTTATTATTTTCAAACCTGAGTTCGACGTAACGCCCCACCAAAAACCCTTATCAAGACTGGTGCTTTGGATTGCTTCTTCGGGCTTCGCCCTCATCGCAACGACGTCATTGCGAGGAGCGTAAGCTTTGAGCAACCCAGGATTGTCCTGGAAAAGACGAGGTTTTTAGGGGTTGTTACGTCGAACTCAGGTTATTTTCAACGGTATAATATTTACGTATGTCTGATACAGTCACCCTTGCAAACCTGATGATTTCCAAGCTCTGCCACGATATTGCGGCTCCTATGGGGGCCATGGGATTGGGATTGGAAATGCTTTTTGATAATACTCAAAAGCAAAAATTTGACCAGGAAACAAAGGACCTAATCATGGGCAGTTTGGATTCGTTCAAAACCAGATTGCGGATTTTTAGGGCGTTATTCAGCACAGAATTCGATGGACCCTCTTTCAATATTGTGAAGGATATATTGGTATCCCTGGGGCCGGCCCACAAACTTCAAATCAACACGCAATCCATCCCAAGTGGCGCACCTTGTAAAATCCTTTTGGGGCTTACCTATATGTCAACAGAAGCCTTGGTCCGTGGCGGAACCATCACCATAGATTACCTTGATGGATCCGATTCTGATATCCAAATTATGGCAGAGGGTTCTATTGCCTGGCTCAGGCCTGAATATGTTGAAACATTAGGCGACAACCCTCATTCGTCCGACGATCAAACACCCAGAACAATATTGCCGTATTATTTACGGTTGCTCGCGTCCGACATAAATAAAAAAATAGTGTACACGCCTGTCAATCCCAATAAATTTTATTTAGTAGTCTCCTAGAAAGGAACGTCAAATGCCAAGTTTTTCAAGCTACCTTCATAATTCACTGGCGGTTTTACAATTGACGCTTGATGATCAATCCCTTGCTGTCAACATGGAACATGCGATCCATGCAACCGAAGCGGCTTTATCAAAGGGACAACCATTGCTGGTTTGTGGAAACGGTGGATCGGCATCGGACGCTCAGCACATCGCCGGTGAACTGGTTGGGCGATTTCTGATCGAACGAAAAGCGCTAAATGTCATATGTTTGTCCGACAATGCAGCGGTTCTAACGGCGCTTGCGAATGACTATGGGTACGAGACGGTTTTTTCTAGACAGGTAGAGGCTTATGGCCAAGGCGGCGGCGTCTTGCTGGGATTATCCACAAGTGGAAATTCTGCCAACGTTATCCAGGCATTCATAAAGGCAAAAGAATACAATATGACAACCATCGCATTAACAGGAAAGGGTGGAGGCAAGCTGGCAAATTATGCGGATATATTACTAGAGGCGCCGTCCAATGCAACGCCATTGATTCAGCAAATTCACCTTATGATTTATCACTATTTTTGCCAAGAAGTCGAAAAGCGGTGTGCGAACTCATGGTAAGTGATACCATTTTTACAAATTATTAGTGAGTTTTCTGGATTTGTATTAACGTGGGTGTCGTTTTCCGAAGAGGAATGGAGATGTTGAAATTTTTACATTCAGTTTTTGACAGGGAGGAAGCGAGGTCTTTCAAATAAAGCCGACCTCGATCTCCCCTCCCAGGTCTTTATTTATGGTCTGGCAATTTAGCCGGAGCAGCCGGTACAATAGCTGGTGCAGCAGGAGTCGCTGGAGCGGCTGGAACTGCAGCAGCAGGCTTTTCTGGTTGTAACGACTGAAGAACTTCTTGAATTCCTGATGGTGTCGCTGGTTTTGGAGTCTCAGCAACCGCAGGGGTAGAAGTCTTTGTTGGGTGTGCTACATGTGCAGCATGTGCATGTGCCGGAACATGACCTTTGTCTTCAACAGAAAACGCAGCCTCTTTTAAAACTTGACCATTTTCAGCAATAACTGACACGGTCCAGTGTCCCGGACGTGCTGTAATGTGGCTGGATGTTCTCCAGTGTGGAGAGTTGCCAAGTTTTGCCTTGTAAGATAGGTATTCATGTCCTTCATGTTTCCATTGGAACGTGACATGATCACCTTTGTGGTTATTCAGATCGGCAAATGCAACAATGTGGCCGTCTAGTGTGGTAAAATTTTCTTTAACATCAACCGGTTCTTTGTGTTGAACTGATGTTGCCAAGACAAAACGGTTGAGAGATGTATGACAATCTGACGCTGCGCTTGCATGAGTTGCAACTGGAGCAGCTACTATTGCTGTTGCAACCGGAGCAACAGGTGGTGCTGGAGTTACCGCAACGGGTGCCGCCGGAGCTGACGCAAAGCTTAATGATGTTGTAACAAGTAAGGCACTAGATAAGGAAAGATATAAGCGCATGGGACCCTCTGAAATAGAATGAAAAATTGCTGACTAATGTTAGTATAGGGAAAATTAGTTAATTTTTCTTTAAAATTATTCCCATGGAGTTATAAATTCTGAAATATTAGGTTTATCCCGGTTCGACATAATGCCATTTTCATAAATTACTGATCAGTGTTTCCTGGATGGCCACACTCTCTTCGTTCGTTCGCCATGACAACGTCATTGCGATGAGGGCGAAGCCCGAAGAAGCAATCCAGGAATCATCCCAAACCCATGAAGATTTATTGAAAATGGTATTAGGTTTATACCTAGAAATTAATCCAAAACAATGTCTGGCGAAAATTCCTTAGATCCTCAATCTCCTTTGTATAGACATCCAAATCATGCAACGAAATTTTGCCTGGAATCGGCCATGCCGACAGGCAGCCATCGAGTGTTCTTTGTGCTTTAGACGAAAGAATAGAATGCATGGTGACAGCCGTCCTATCGCCAGATTTAACAAGCGAGAAAAACGAAAAATCTTCATCATAAGGAATTCCTGTGACGGGACAATTGTTAGGGGAGGACACAACCTTTAGATGATCCGCTGTGTGCGTTTGAAATGGGGCGCCCGTTTTATCGGTCCCAGCTATTTTCAAGTCATTGGGACCATGAAAAAATTGGATATCTGTATTGAAGTTCCGATTGTATCCTGCTTGTATTTCTGGGGCTTTTGGATCCAACCAATAGTGCGGGCGAAAAAGAATTGGCAACTCACGAATCCAGGGCAAATCCTGCGTTATAAAATAAAGTTCTAAATTAACCAAAGGAACACCCAGGGTTGCCGCCTGAACAGCTTTTGGCAAAGTTTCATAGAACAAAACTGCGGGTAGCTTGAGTCGAATGCTAGATTTCAAAACACCAGCACGATCATCATCTATGCTATATTGGGAAGATTGCCCATCATTTCCATTTGGATCATACGGATGCAAAATAGGCACACAAGGGTAAAATTGTCCATATTGTTCCGTAGAGTCAATACCAAAGCCCCAATGATCAAGGGGGCTGATACCTTGTCTTTCAAGGATCGTTCCATCAATAAACGGCTGACATTTTTGCGACAAGGCAGCGCAACCCTTTATTTCTGCATCCGACGCAGCAAATCCGATTCGCGGGGACAGCATAAAAATAAATAATAATGATGTGGATAATAATATATTCATTCATCGTTACTCTGTTAAAGTGTATTATTACAAATATAAGGCGGAATTATTAAGAAACAGTTAACAGACAAGGAAGAAATAATTTTTTTATTGAGTTTATTTTTTTCCTCGTTTTGAGAAATTTTTAATAGATACCCGCTGATTTTATTGACATCATCCCTTTGGACAGGTAGATTCAGAGAAGATAGTTGACAACAGTCAACCAGGAGGGATGGCCGAGTGGCCGAAGGCGGCGGTTTGCTAAACCGTTATACGGTCAAAAACCGTATCGAGGGTTCGAATCCCTCTCCCTCCGCCATCCGCCGGCGCGCGGAACCGGCCTTGTTCGGCAGGCCCGCTCAATCAAGTTTCAGATTGTACGCAAAATTTCAACCCACTTTCATCTCGAGCCATTATTAAGAAATTAATCCTTTCTTAACGTAAGTGCATTATTAAGGAGAGAGGAGGGGCCCCTTCTAAACCTGCCCCAGGCTTTTAATCTTTGCCCTGGGGTGGACCTCGTTTTGCGACAGAATAATGGTGGCAGGGCGTGCGCGTTCCAATATCGATCGAACAAAGGGGCGAACATGGGCACTGGTGACCAAAACGGGAGATTCCCCCAAGGTGGACATTTTGTCATACACTTGTCGAACGCGGGCGATGAAGTCCTGGATCTGACTGGGGGACATGGCCAATTGTTTATTATCGGAATCACCAACCAAGGTATCGCTAAATGTTTGTTCCCACGTGGGCGATAATGACGTTACGATCAACACGCCGTTGTCATCTGTGTTCGCGAACGTGATTTGCCGCATCAACCGTAACCGAACATGTTCCGTGATGGTCGAGATATTTCTTGAAAAGGTGCTGGCTTCTGAAATGCCCTCCAAAATTGTGGGTAAATCGCGAATGGAAACACGTTCACTGATCAGATTTTGTAAAATTCGCTGGATGTTACCGACGGTGATTTGCCCCGGGACAATGTCATTGAGGAGCTTTTTATACGGATCCGACACACCATCCAGCAGTTTTTGCACATCAGCATAGGTTAGTAATTCTGAAATATTATCTTTAATGATTTCCGATAAATGCGTTGTCAGAACGGATGACGGTTCAATGATTGTGTATTTGAATAATTCAGCTTGGGACCGGAGCAGTTCTGAAATCCACATGGCTGGCAAACCAAAACTGGGCTCCAGCACAGATTCACCCGATAATTGAATGGGCTGCGCCTGGGGATCCATAACCAACAGCTGTCCGGGCCGAAGCTCGCCTTTGCCGGCCTCCAGTTCTTTGATACGAATAACGTACTGATTGGGCGGAAGCTGAAGATTATCCTGCAAGCGCACAGACGGGATCATCAATCCAATTTCCGTGATCAGTTGTTGCCGGAGATTTTTCACCTGTTCCGTCAGGCGTTGCCCCCGTTCGTGGTTCAACAAAGACAGCAGACCATATCCCAATTCAATGCGCAGCGCATCAATCGGGGCAGCGCCAACCTCAACAGGTGGAAGGGCCGCGGTTGCCTGGTCTTGGGCTTTTTGTTCGGCCGCTTGGTCGTCAACAATATCTTGGGCTGCCTGATCTTTTTGTTGCATTAAATACCAAGCCCCGCCCCCCGTAAGGATCGCCAGCGTTAAAAATGGCATCATGGGAATGCCGGGAAGCAACGACAGCGTCCCCATTAGAAATGAGCTCATCCCCACCGCTGTTGGATAGGCGCTCAGCTGACTGAAAAGGGCTTTGTCTGCCGTTCCTTCTACGCCCGATTTCGATACCAACATACCGGCTGCCGTCGATACAATGAGGGCCGGGATTTGGGATACCAATCCATCACCGACCGTCAGGACCGTATAGGTTCGCGACGCATCCAAAAAATCCATATCATTTTGCAAAACGCCGATAATGACACCACTAATGATGTTGATAAAGGTGATTAAAAGACCCGCGATAGCATCTCCCCGAACGAATTTTGCCGCACCATCCATGGATCCAAAGAAATTGCTTTCTTGTTCCAATTCTTTGCGGCGGCGTTTGGCTTCTTTTTCTTCGATGATTCCAGCTGATAAATCGGCATCAATGGCCATTTGTTTACCGGGCATCGCATCCAAACTAAAACGGGCTGAAACTTCGGCGATACGTCCGGACCCCTTTGTGATGACCACAAAGTTCACAATGACCAAAATCGCAAAAACAATTAGCCCGATGACGAAATTTCCTCCCATTGCAAAGTGGCCGAATGCTTCGATAACCTTGCCGGCGGCTTGGGGCCCCTCGTGACCATTGGACAGGATCAGACGGGTGGAGGCAACGTTTAGCGACAGACGCAACATCGTGGAAACAAGCAAGACCGTTGGAAACGAACTGAATTCAAGTGGCTTTTCGATGAACAAAGCCGTCATTAAAATAAGAACAGAAAAGGTCAATGATATCGCCAGCGACATATCCATAATGATACGTGGCATTGGCAGGATCAAAATCACCATGATCATGACCAATGCCATGGCGAACATGATGTCCGTCCGCTTTGTTATGGACTGCCATGAAAAACCAGTGGAAGAGGAATTTTTAGTTAACAATGGAACAGGGCCCCGTGGCTTGGGATATCGCGTAGTTCTTCTCTGATTTGTTCTTCGGCATGCCAAAGATCCCATTGTTGTTGCATTCTTAGCCAAAAGGTAGGTGTATTCCCACAAAACTTCGCCAACCTTAAGGCCATTTCAGGGGTAACAGAGGCTTTTTCTGCCATAATTTTATGGAGAGATTGTCGAGAGATATGAAGTTGCTTTGCGGCGGTAGTGACTGAAATTTCCAAGGCTGGTAAAACATCCCCCTGTAAAATGGAACCAGGATGAGTGGGGGGGCGTTTTGGTCGTTGGTCGATGATATAGTCGTTTTCCATGCTATTCTACATTAATGATATTGTTCCATATCAACAGCGTATATATTCTTTTCGTGCCATTCAAATGTTAAGCACCAGGGCCCATTAACGTGTATGCTGTACCGTTTTGGATTACCCATTAACCCGTGAAAATTAAATCCGGGGATATCGAGGTCCTTTGTCTCCTCTGCTAAATCCAAAGAGTCAAGTCTTCTCAGGATTCTTTTTTGTAAGGCTGGCGCCACCTTAGAGGAATGTCCTGTTAAAAACAGCCCTCTTAAATCTTTATGCTTGAAACTTTTGATCATGCTTAAATGTAAACCTTGGCATTACTTTTGTCAATTGATTGTTTACGAAATTTTTGTGAACTATACCGCTACATCCAAGCCGACATACTCCTTTAGTTTGTTTCGCAGTGTCCGAATGGAAATCCCCAGGATTGTGGCGGCATGGGTGCGATTGCCATAACAGTGATCAAGGGTCCCTAGGATCAGTTCTTTTTCGACATCAGACATGGATCGTCCTACAAATGGATTGGCTGGCACAGGTGGGGTAGCATCGTTCTGCTCATTTTCTGCCACTGATAATCCAAACAAATCCTCCACCTCGATCACGCCTGACGAACATAATAAAACGGCGCGATGGATCGTGTTTTCCAATTCCCTGACGTTGCCTTGCCATGGGTTTTTCTGCAATGCGGCCATCGCTGGATCAGACAAAGTCAGAACGGGCACATTGTTAAATTCAGAATATTTTTTACAAAAGTATTGGGCCAGGGGAATAATATCCGATGGTCGTTCGGCCAGCGACGGCAAATGTACATTAATGACATTCAGTCGGAAATAAAGATCTTCGCGAAAATCCCCCCTTTTTGCTGCTTGCAATAAGTCACGGTTGGATGTTGCAATGATTCTGATATTCACCTTGATCGGTTGTGTTCCGCCGACCCTGTCGATAATTTTTTCTTGAATGGCCCGTAAAAGCTTGGCCTGCAACCTTGGGTGCATTTCACTGATTTCATCCAGCAATAATGTCCCGCCATCGGCTTCTTCAAATTTACCAATGCGCCGCGCAACGGCCCCGGTGAAAGCGCCCTTTTCATGACCGAAAAGCTCTGATTCCAATAAATTATCGGGGATAGCAGCACAGTTAAGGGACACAAATGGTTTATCGGCACGTCTGGATTTATTGTGGATATATGTCGCCATGACTTCTTTGCCGGTTCCGGATTCGCCTGTGATCAGTATGTTTGCTTCGCTTGGGGCAACCTTATCCGCCAGACGCAGCAAATTCGCCATCTTGGGGTCGTGACAAATGACGGCCGACTCAGGTTGGGCAAACGCGCCAATCACGGCGGCAATTAATTCGGGATCCGGTGGCAGGGATAAATATTCTTTTGCGCCTGCTCTGATGGCTCCGGCTGCTTCTTTAGCGTCACAGGAAATTCCACAGGCAACGACGGGCACGAAAATCCGTTCTTTTTCAAGGCTTTTAACAAGCTGTTCCACTCCCAGTTTCAAATCGATCAAGATAAGGTCGGAACCTTTTCCGGATCGAAGTGTTTCAAGGGCTTCTAGAACCGTTAACGTTTGAGTAACCTTGGCACCCTTATTCAGGGCAATTTTCGCAGCCGTTGTTACATGCCCCTCAAGGGATCCCACAATCAGTACGCGCATCATATTTCCATCCTTTTGGGTAATTTTTTAACTGTGATCTGACTTGATAATTTCGGTCAATGTAACGCCAAGCTTTTCATTCACCACGACAACTTCCCCGCGCGCGACAAGACGGTTATTCACATAAATATCGATGGCTTCGCCAACATGACGATCCAATTCGATAACGGCCCCTCGGCTAAGTTTCAACAACTGTTTCACCGGCATTGTTGCTTTTCCTAATACGGCAGAGATCTGAATTTGAACATCATAAATGGCCTCTAATGCTTCTGGTGTGTGCCCCTTGGTTAGGGGAAAATCAGCCGCAAAATTAATACCTGAAATGTCTTCCCCAGACTTTTGTTCTGGGGTTTCTTCGGCATTATCAGGAGTCGTTAATTCTTGATCGTCCATTACTGTTTATTCCTTAAAACGTATACCTGTTAAAATGTGTACCTAGAACGTATATTTGGCTAATACTTCTTCTATTTGATCTATAATGATTTCCTGGTTCCATGTTGCACCTCCGCCTTTCCACGCAATTTCGCAGGCATTGGGCTTGATGGCGGTCTCGAACCCAAAATCAATGATAACATCGCTTTTTGCGAACGTATCTTTTAAATGAGCAACGATATCATCACCATGACATGGATTGATCGTTATTGATAATTTTTGCTCACCAATGACTGTGGATAAAATGGATTGGATTTTGTCTTCTAATTCTTTTAGGTGATGATCAGTAGCCACGGCTGAAAAAATCTTTTTATAAATAGCGCGCGAAAGCCCAAGAACCTTTTCAATTAATTTTGCATCTTGTGATTGTTGATTTTCGGTAAGTATTCTGAGGCCGTCATGGAGATTGATCAACAAATCATGTTCTTGGCGGTGTTTATTGGATATTGCCTGAAGCTCCCCTTGGATAAAGCCTTCCTCCATTCCCCGAGAAAGACCTTTATTATACGCATTTTCTGTGTGGGCATTCAGCTCTTCTTCGGTATAGGTTTTGGCGTCTTCTGTTTGATCTGGCTCCTCTATCTCGACAAGTTCTATTGGGATATCACTCAAGAAAATGGGCATACTATCAAGTTCTGGAAATATAAATTTTGTGTAAGTCATGATCAATTATCCAATTAATTTAGTTTTGCTATCGCGCGGATCAATCAACATAATGGTTTCGTTGGCTGCCAAATCTTTGGTAATCATCACGATGTAACTTTGCGCCTCCTCGACATCGCGAACACGGACAGGGCCCATTTGACTGATATCATCGGCAAGCAATTTTCGGGCACGTTCTGACATATTTCGATAAAATAATTCTCGCTGATTTTCCACAAGGCCTTTCATGGCTATGGCCAGCTTCCTCTTGTCCACATTACTAAGTAAGACACGAACCGCGACGCTATCAAGCTTCATTACATCATCAAATGTAAACAGGAGGGCTTTGATATGTTCTGATGCGCCTAGGTCTAGTTTTTCTATGCCCTCAAGTAATCGTTTTTCTGTTCCACGATCCAGATGGTTAAATATTTCAGCTACAGATTCATAATTGTTTCGCCCGGATGAACGAACAAGGTTTTGCATGAAATCTTGCTGGAGAACTTCCTCCAGCTCCTTTAGAAATTCCTTGTGGACCGTTCCCATTTT
Source organism: Alphaproteobacteria bacterium (assembly GCA_026400645.1). Lineage (NCBI taxonomy): Bacteria > Pseudomonadati > Pseudomonadota > Alphaproteobacteria > Alphaproteobacteria bacterium. The sequence continues at coordinate 46,174 of JAPLOP010000009.1, forward strand.
AAGCAAACGATAACAAACCTCGCATGATAATTCTTCCGGAAGCAAATCTAATACTTTTGCCGCATTGGTTGGCTTTATTTTTGACAGTATAACAGCAACCGTTTGCGGGTATTCGCCCTTTAAATAGTTTGCCAAAACCTCTTCGTTCACGTTCGCCAGCTTGTCCCACAAAGTTCGACCCGATGGCCCGCGGACTTCGTCCATAATCATATCGGCTTTTTCTTGGCCTAACGATTCAAGCAAAAGCTTTTCTGTGTTCTCGAGCGATCCAATCAATGTATCGGCGCTTGGCATTTCTTCGATGAACCCAAGATAAACCTCCTCTACATTGCCGCCCTTTACCTTTCCAAGTGTAATCATGGCTTGGGAGATTTGCCGGATCTCTTCTGTGGACATAAGCTTGAAAAGCGCAGAGGCTCTCTCGTGCGACAAGGACAGCACAATAATGGCTGCCCTTTCTGTGCCACTAAAGCTTCCTTTTTTTTCTGGTGAGGGCTCTTTTTTTTGTAGTTTTGCCATTCTTTAACTTTCTGTTTGTCTCTCAGTCTTATGTATCGGAATTCATCCAGCTCCGAAAAATTGCAACGGTTTCTTCTGGATGGTTATCAATAATTTCACCAATTTTTTTCGTTATCGATGCTTTGACACGATCGTCTATTTCTTGCACATCAACCCCAGGACGGGTTTCTTTTTTGACAGGGGTTGGATAGGTTTGTAAGGAATCTTGTGTTGGGTTTTCATCAAAATAATGAAGCGCGCCCGCGGGTCCTGCAGCAACAAGGGTATGTTGATTGGATAAATTCAATAGTACGGGGCGAATAACGCCGAACAAAAGGGCCAATGCCAAGGATCCAACAATGGCCCAAACGGCAATATGCGAAACATTGAGCCCCCTGTACCATTTTGATTCCTCTAGCAACCGTTCCTCCTCTGGCTCTACAAAGCGAATATTAACGATCTTAACCGTATCACCGCGATCTTCTTTAAAGCCAACGGCTGTTTTGATCAGGGTGGTTAGTTGTTCTATTTCCTCATTGGATCTTGGGCTATAGCTGGATTTCCCTTTTTCATCCTTACTGTAATTTCCATCCACAAGAACCGCAACGGAAAGCCGTTTTATGCCGCCCGTTTCTTTGACGTGCGTTTTGGTTGTGCTTGATATTTCATAGGTAATATTTTCTTCTGATCGATTTGTTTGATTGCGATTCTGGGATCCGGCCCCCGCCGCCGCATTCTCAGGCAAAGCATTTTGTAACGATACCGTATCCTGTGAAGGTGTTTCATTACTGTTGCTGCCATCCTCTGTTGTGGTGGATGATCGTGCGACTTGCCCGTCTGGATTAAATTCAACACTTGTTGAGGTGACCTTGTCAAAATCCATATCGGCGCTAATTTCAGCCCGTGCCTTTCCGGGGCCAATGGCTTTTTCCAATAACGATTCTACCGTTCGCACAAGTTTGTCTTCGTACCCCTGTCGAATATCTTGTTGAACGCCAAACCCATCGCCGGCGCCGCTAACATCGACACCGCGGGCCAAAAGATTCCCACGATCATCAACAATTGAAATTTTGTCCAGGGTTAAATTTGGAACTGCAGAGGCCACAAGATGCTGAATCGATTGTACCTGCGTTGCTGAAAGGCGCGCTGTTCCCCGCATTTTCAATACAATGGATGCGGCAGCCGTTTGTTTTTCTTGGGCGAATAATTCACGTTTGGGGATGGCCAAATGGACCCGGGCTGATTGAACGCCTTGTATTGTTCGAATGGATTTAGAGATTTCGCCCTCCAAGGCCCTGGCATGATTGATGTCCAAAATGGCCGATGTGCTACCTAATAAATCATTTTTGTCAAACAATTCATATCCAATGGATCCACCGGCTGGTAATCCATCCTGGGCTAATTCCATGCGCAATCGGGCCACCTGATCGGATGGCACCAATATTTGATTGTCTTCGTTTCTAACCTCTGTTGGGACACCAAGGGCTTTAAGTCGTTCCAAGATACGCGCGCCATCGGACGATTCCAATTGGGTAAACAAGGGTGACATTTCAATGGATGACGCCCTAACCATCAAATAAACAAAGAACATCAAGGATGCAAAAATTGTACCAGCGATAATCGCTAGTTTTGTTCCCCCAAGATTCTTTAGGATTTGAGTCAGGTTTTCCAACGGTTTAAATCACACTAAATTGTTCGACTTACCTTAACCTTAAAGCTGAACCTATGAAGAAATCGTTAACGATAGGAATTTTTTGCCTACAATTTTAGGGGATAAACGACAAGCCACAAAATTTGGATAAATTATTAATAATTTTTTAACACTATTTCTTTAGATTGGAAAGTAGACTCGTCAATCCGAAAAAGGCACAATGTTCAAAAAATTCCAATTTAAGCGCACTATTTATGCAGCCCTTATATTGGGAACGGTACCCTATTTTATCGTGATATCGTTGTTCATTGTATCGTTTAACCATAATTTTTATGATTCCCTTGTTATAAGTCAAACACAGGATCATATTCAGCTTTTATCAAAAACACTTAATAAGAAAATAAAATATATATTAAGCAATGCTGAAACACTTGTTAACATCTATATTCCTTTGCTGGAGAAATTGGATAGTGAAACCGGGGTACCCGATAACGCACTGACACTGTCTTTGCTTGCCTCTGCACATGGGCATCCCCAGATAGCATCCATTTATTATGGTATGCAAAATGGATATTTCTTGGAAGTTGCAAGCCTAAGATTGATAAAGGATTCCTCTGTATTTAAGGGTTTGGGCGGTGCAGTTCCCGATCATTCAGAAAGTTTTGTCCTGGAAATTTCCCATTTAGGTCAAAATTCCGCAGAACAGGTAGACGAGAAATGGCGTTTTCTGAAGTCAGATAATACATTCACGGTGCCTGTTGCTGCACACAAAACATCTTACGACCACCGAAGCAGGGATTGGTATAGTAAAGCCCTCAAAACACCCGATCTATTCTGGACTGATGTCTATGTTTTTGCGTCAGCCCCTAAAGAAGTTGGTCTTTCGGTTGTTAAGATTGTTTCCGATTCAACTAAAAATACCAAGGGTGTCTTTGGGATTGATGTGACCCTAAGCAGCCTTTCATCCCTTTTATCCACCGCAAAGATGAGTCCAGGGGCAAAAACATACATCATTGACAGCCAAGATCGGATTATTGCCAGTTCATGCGATGTATCCAATATTGCGCCCTCGGATGGCCATTACCAATTACCTAACATTAATAATTCGCAAGAATATCCATTGAAAGAAGCCTACCTGCTCTATAAAGCAAAAGAAACAAAAGAAGAGGTCGTTTTCTTTAGTCATCAAAATATTTCCTATATTTCTGTATTTGACGATGTCCCGAAAAATCTTGGTAATGGAAATAAATGGCAAATAGTTTCAATTGTCCCGCTTGATGATTTCACAGCAGAGATAACCAATAGGCACTATCATATGTGCTGTCTGTTGTTTTTTATCATTCTGGTAAGGTTGGTTTTCTCCTATCGTTTGGCTAGGCGAATTTCTGGCCCCATTATGCAACTCTCCGATGAAGCGAATAAAATCAAAGATCTAAAATTTGATGTCAAAAATCCGGTCGAATCCAAAATTATTGAAATTCAGGCATTGTCTGATGCGATTGGCGCCATGAGAACAAGCATTCAGGCATTCTCGTATTACGTTCCGCGAACTCTTGTTAAGAAACTTTTAAATCAAAAGCATGCCATTCATGTTGGTGGCAAAGAAAAAGAAGTGACGCTTTTCTTTTCCGATATTGTTGGATTTACAACAGTTTCTGAAAATGTTCCGGCAGAAAAATTAGTTCTTCAGTTGTCAGCCTATTTCGAGGAGCTTGAAAAAATTATCACTAAAAATGATGGGACGATTGATAAGTATATCGGGGATTCCATTATGGCATTTTGGGGAGCGCCCATCCCCGATCGGAATCATGACTTTAATGCATGTCAATCAGCTGTTTTGTGTTGTGGCCGCCTTGAGGCATTGAACAAAGCCTGGGAGGCCGAAGGAAAGCCTGTCTTTAAAACGCGGATTGGCATCCATACGGGGGAGGTTATTATCGGAAATATTGGATCCTCCGAACGTATGAATTACACGGCGATCGGGGACAGCGTGAATTTGTGTTCGCGTTTAGAGGGGCTCAATAAACTCTATGGGACAAACATCATTATTAGCGGCAGTGTTTTTGACAAGGTCGGGGATCAATTTTTCACACGTATTTTGGATAAAGTTGCCGTCAAGGGAAAATCGAAATCCATCAAGATCTATGAATTATTGGGCCAAAAAAACGATGACCCCGCAGCTATTATCCCAACAGAACAAACCCAGGAATTTGTAAGGTTGTTTGAAAAAGCTTACACTTTGTATGTGACCAGACAATGGAGGGAGGCCTTAAATGAATTTATGGATATTGACAAAAATATACGCCCCGGTGATTTGTCCGTTAGTCTTTACATAGGGCGGTGCATTGAATGTATCCAAGATCCGCCACCACCCGATTGGGATGGAAGCAACCATATTATAGAAAAATAACATTAATAAAGGAGCATAAATTATGAAACTTAACGGAAAACGCGGCCTGATCATTGGCATCGCGAACAACCTTAGTATTGCTTATGGATGCGCAAAGGTGGCCAACGCTGCAGGCGCTGAATTGGCCATAACGTATCTTAATGAAAAGGCAGATCCCCATGTTCGCCCATTGGCGGAGGCGCTTTCCGCCAAGATTATTTTACCCTGCAATGTGGAGGAGGAGGGGAGCCTGGAAAGAGTTTTCGAAACTATTACAGAACAATGGGGAAAGCTTGATTTTCTGATCCATTCCATAGCCTATGCCCCAAAGGCTGACTTGTTGGGGCGCCTTGTCGATTGCAGTAGTGCGGGGTTTAGCGATGCGATGTTTGTTTCCTGTTATTCGTTTATAAAAATGGCAAAACTCGCCCTGCCATTAATGCAAGACAACGGGGGCAGCTTACTGTGCATGAGCTATTATGGCGCCGAAAAAGCCATCGCCAATTACAATTTGATGGGGCCCGTAAAATCTGCATTAGAATCGGTTACTCGGTACCTTGCTGTGGAATTGGGCGACTATAACATTCGGGTTAATGCTTTGTCCCCCGGGCCTATTCACACGCGGGCTGCGTCTGGCCTTAATCAATTTGGCGATTTGCTAAGTCAAACAAAGGCCAAGTCCCCCATTCAAATGGCAACCATAGAGGATGTCGGGTCTTTTGCCGCCTATTTAATCAGTGACGAAGGGCGGGCAATCACCGGATCCACCCTGCATATCGATTCCGGGTATCACATTGTTGGCTAGGGAATTGCATAAAAACTAAAAAACGAAAGGTTATTTCTGTGCTAAAGAACGAAAAATTCCCTGAATTTAGGGAGCAAGAAATGAATTCACCTGTTTCAATGCCTGTCACGCGCGTAAGCTTTGAAAGGGAGGAACATTCCATTTTACCAGGTTTGTCGAATGAGGAGTTTTATCGGTCCTATTTGGCGGGCTATAAAATGGTACCGGATGTATCCAGTACAGAAATATCCGATCAATTAGAATGCTTAAAGGAGGAGTTTTTTTCTAATCCGAAAAAGCGCAATAAAGAATCAGGGGATTTGATAAAATGGGCCCTGGCAGAAAAAGCCGCCCAAGAACAGTTTTTGAAAACTGAATTCAATATGGGCATGGATGAAGCGAATGCAAAAATGAAAGCTCTGCGGGAAAAAGCGATCAAGCTTTTGCCCCTGCCTGAAACCAGAGACGCTGCAGACCGAATCCCCCATATCACGCACAAGGTTTGGTTGACAAATCCAACCGATCCTTATGATGTTCCACGAAAAGTGATTAGGGGACTGAAGCAGACCTATTTGAATTTACCTGATTATAAACATTTTTTTTGGACCAACTGTCCCGAAAAATTGGCGGGAACGTTTGCCACCCTAAAACGGGCCGGGATAAAGCTAGAGGTTCATCATACGGATGAATTATTGTCAGAACCCGGCAGACGCGTATTTGATGCTTACATGAATCAAAATTTGTTCGCTTTTGCGTGCGATGTGGTGCGGTTGCAAATCGTACACAAGATTGGTGGGATTTATTCGGATATTGGGTGGACGCTGCGCAGCAATACATCACGGTTGATTCAGAATTTTGATTACGTGATGCACGGAAATTATTTTCAGGCGCATTTTGCCGCGGTTTGTCATGCCGTGGTTGCGGCAAATCCGGGGGCCAAGATTTTGGGGTCGATATGTTCAATGCTGGATGACAAAGAACTGCTGTCAAGGCATATGGCGAATGACCAACTCTCCCAAAAATTTGCATGCAATACCGAATTGTACCAAACAATTGTCGTGTTAACGTGGCCGTTGGTTATTACGACTTTTTTTGCGGCTTTGTCTGATCCTGATACGCGATTGCTGCTTTTACTTGATGGTGCGCGTACGTTCAGACACCTTTCTTGTCGGTCATGGAGTCAAAAAGGGAGATTTGGTGCCAAAACCTGGGGTGATTGCGATCGGGCGAGAATTTATGCGGATGTTTGGAAGGGAATAACAAATTGATAATAATAAAGACAAGGACATAACAGCTATGAAAAATACCACCAATACCAACGAAATCGCCATTACTTTTGATGACCTTCCGGGGGAGAAATTTGAATTTGCCGAAACCCAACGTGTTATTAATGGGCAAATCCTGCAAGCCCTAAAAAAATTTCAGGCTCCTGCCATTGGATTTGTTAATGAAGGATGGATCCATACCGAGGGTGAGGCAAAGGATAATCTTGCCATTTTAAAATCGTGGGTTGATCATGGGCAACATCTTGGCAACCATACGTATTCCCATCCGGGATTGAGCGGCACGTCTGTTGATGAATTTAAAGAAGATATTATTAGGGGCGGGGACGTTTCCAAAAAACTGATGACTGATGCGGGTATGAAATATCGGTACTTTAGACATCCCTTTCTTGATACGGGGCGCAATAAAGTGATGCGTTCTGCTATCGAAACTTTTTTAACGGACAACGGATACATCATTGCACCAATTACCATCAACACAGATGATTGGATGTTTAATGCGCAGCTCCTTCGTGACCCACAGGATAAAGAAAAAATTATCGCCCTATACTTGGAGCATACAAGGGCAAAATTTGCTTTTTATAAAGCAGCATCAATAAAAATCTTTGGGCGCAACATTAAACACACTTTTCTTTTGCATGTTAATTTAATTAACGCCTGCGTGATGGAGGATATACTTAAAATAATTCACGAACTTGATTACACGGTTGTCACCCTCGACAGGGCCATGGAGGATCCAGTCTATTTAGGCCTGGACAATTATTGTTCATCATACGGGGCATCATGGCTTTACCGGTGGGATTTCACAAGGGGCAAGGCTGTAGATTGGACAGAGGATCCCATTGTGACTGTTGACGACATGTCCGATATAAATGCAAAAAACTTGATATTTTTTGATAATGAACGCAATCGCATTGTTCCAATCGAATTTTGTGTTGATTGGACACTAAAAAATAAAGCCAAGGCAGGAATTATCACGCTTCCGGTAGCTGTAATTGAGCGTGAAATGATAGTACCAAACGCAGACTACGCGTCGATCGCCCATACTTTGGCAGAGCAGGGATATTTCGTTGCCACCATCCAACATGCCATGCCAGGCGATAAAGACCGCGAGGCTTACAAAACATATAAGCCAATATGTGAACGTGGTGTTGAAAATATCCTATTTGCATTGACTGAACTGAAACGGATGGAACCCAATTTGGATATGGAAAAAATAACGCTAGTTGGAAACCCGGACGGTGGCGATATATCGGCAATGTTTGCTACGTTGCATCCCGAATTGGTTGCAAAAGTGATTTCTCCATAAAGACCCCTATTGTCATCCTCGGGCTTGACCCGAGGATGACAAGTTCAGGAATTATCAAAGACTGATGTCGATAATATAAAAAGGAAAACCATGAATACGCACAATGAAAACAGACCCTATATTAAATTCTTTTTAAATTACCTGAAACCATACTATAAAATAGTTTCAATTATATTGGTCTATGTTCTTTTGGATGTTATTTTTTATTCATTTGTCCCGCTTAGTTTCAAGCTAATCATCGACGAAGGGTTCGGAAAAAATGATTGGAGCTTCCTGGCCCTAATCATCGGTCTTTTGGTGGGTGGGGAGGTTCTGGTTTTCAGCCTTGGAATTGGGTCCTGGTATTTGTTTTCTCGTTTAATAGCAAATGTTCTGCGTGACCTGCGCTGTCAAATATTTAAGCGGTTGCAAGCTCTATCCCTTAGTGACTATCAGCACGAGAAAACCGGAAATCTAATCGCCCATTTCTCAACCGATTTAGAACAAATCATAACGGCCTATAGAAGTTTTTTGAGTAGTATTATATACCCCGTTATGAATCTTTTGTTCTATATTATTTTGCTCAACTATTTAAATTGGAAGCTGGCTTTATTTTCCCTGGCTTTATGTCCATTGGTCTTCATTATCCCAAAAAAGATAGCCCCCTATGCTTTAAGGGCAAGCTATAAAGTCAAACTCACAGAATCTAATTTTCTGTCCGAGGTGCATGAAAATATCGTGATGCACAAATGTATCGATGCCTTTGGGTTAAAAAATTACGCTGGTCAACGATTCCAAAATTGCACACAGCGCGTGGCCGATGCAACGATTCAAAGCGGTTTTTTAAGTGGTCTGATTGAAAATTCAACAAACATAGGTGCGTCCCTTATCAGAATGTCGGTTCTGTCTTTGGGGGCCTTTATGGTTTACAAGAAAATTATCACCGTTGGCACCTTGATTTCTTTTCACCTGTTATTGGGGGATGTGATCGGGAACTTTAACAGGGTGTCTGCATTTTTCCCAGCCTTTGCCCAGGGGGTTGCTGGAATCAGACGCCTTCAAAATTTTTTAACCAGTCATGATCCGGCAAAAAACAATACAAAGCAGAATGAAAAAAAGGCCATCACTACATTTTCCCAAGGCATAACGTTTGATCGTGTTTGTTTCAGCTATACAGGCAAGGAAAAGAATCTTGATGCCATCAGTTTCACAATACCAAAGGGCAGCTCAGTCGCCCTTGTGGGGCCAAGTGGTTCCGGAAAAAGCACAATCATTAATTTGTTGATGCATTTTTATGAACCAATGACGGGAAAAATTTTAATCGATGGGCAGGATATTACCACCCTTTCAAAAGAATCGTTGCACAACCTGATTGGATTTGTCCCCCAAGAACACATATTGTTCCGTGCCACTATTGGGGAAAATATTCAATTGGGCAAGCTTGATGCAACTCAACACGAAATCGAATCAGCAGCCAAGAAAGCCGAAATTCACGATTTCATCATGGGTCTGCCCGATCGTTACGATACGGCCCTGGGAGAGGGTGGGGATGGTTTGTCCGAAGGGCAAAAACAGCGGATTTCCATTGCACGGGCGATTATTCGTCGGCCTGCGATTTTATTGCTCGATGAAATCACATCGGCGCTAGATCCCATCACAGAGGAAGCCATTAACGACACCATCAAACGTCTTTCGGTCGGATACACATGCATCATGGTGACGCATCACTTGAATTCCAACGATCACCTGGATTGTGTTTACGTTTTTGATAAAGGATCCCTGGTGGAACAAGGGACGCATGCCGAGCTTTTATCCCACAAGAATACCTATTACCGCAAACTATGTTCGGGCGAACAAAATTTTAAACCTTAAAATAGTGAGTTTACTATGAAAAAATATCTCTTAATAGGTATGGCAGCCTTAGCGGCGACGGATTCACATGCATCCAGTTACGACAGAACGATGGGGGAAATGATCCCAGACCATTATGGCAATAATTTTCGAAGAATATTGGACCGGTCTGGGTTGCTAAGCCTTATCCCGCCGCCAGAGGTGTTTAGGGAAGCCTATGAAAACGCGGTGGATACTGATAGCGAAAGCGTTATTTTGAATTATGAAGGGCTGCAATACAGAATGCCCTGTGACAAGGAATTAGATATTTCCGATGTGTCCATTCAAAAAGTACAGTATGTGTATCGCAATGATGTTTCTGGTGCAAAACGGGAATTTGCGATCACCTATTTAATGGGTGGATTTTCAAACGTTATAAAGGCCAGGTCCCCTAATTTGGCATTATCCGCTGGATTCCTTGCGACAGAATTAGAATTTTCAGATAATCCCGGCGATAGTGTTAGTATTGATGCAGGAAATTATGTTTGGGACTGGGCAAATCTTTCATTAGATGATAGTAGTGTATCTAATGAGGATGATCCGAGTATACTGGAGCTTGTTAGGCGCCGCGGTATTTGACGCTTATCCCAAATTAAAATAACAACAAAAGGTGACATGACTATAGATTTCCCCATCACAAAAGCTAAAGAATTTACCGACGCAGCGGCGGCGGTGTCTTATATTGGTGAGCTTTATCATCAAAGCAGCGATCGTATTAAAAAAGCGTTTCAAGGAATCATGGACGGCAGCGTCGACCAGTCTGTTCCGATCGAGGCAACGTATCCATTTGCCGGTATAAAGGTTGAGCAAAAAAATCTTTGCAAAGATCCCCGCCTTAGTTTTGGTGTTGTTTTTGAACCAGGATTATATGGATCAACGTTAACGCAGCCGGATATTTTTGGCAGTTACTATCACGAACAATTGTCGTTGTTGTTGGAACGTCACAAATCCCCCATTGTAATTGGGGCAAGCCAATGTTCGATTCCGTTGCCTTTTGTCGTTGATCATACGCCAACACAACTGGACGAGGAACAATTGTGGAATGCACTGCAGGGGTTTGTGCTGCCCAACCTTAGTCGCATTGATGATAATATTCCCAATGGAACGGCAAAACCCAACCCGAACGGCATTAAACCTTTGGCCCTTTTTGCAGCAGAGCGGGTTGATTTTTCCCTGCATCGTCTGCAGCATTACACGGCGACCCAAATTAATCACTTTCAAAGCTTTGTTTTGCTGACGAACTATCAGCGATACATCGATGAATTCATCGTCTATGGCAAAAAGCAAATCAAGGCCAATTCTGGATATACAGAACTCATTGGCCCCGGGAATAGTGTTCTGGCATCAAACGAAGACCGACATGAGGCAAAAATCAAGACGCCAAAATACCTGCCCCAAATGCCAGCGTACCATTTGAAACGTGCAGACGGGCAGGGGATCACGTTTATCAATATCGGTGTTGGACCCAGCAATGCCAAAACAATCACCGATCATTTGGCGGTTTTGCGTCCGCATTGTTGGTTGATGCTGGGGCATTGTGCGGGCCTTCGTGGGACGCAGGTTCTGGGGGATTATGTGTTGGCCCATGCTTATGTCCGCGAGGATCATGTGCTGGATCAGGATCTGCCACCGTGGATTCCACTCCCCCCCATTGCAGAGGTTCAGGTTGCCCTACAAAAGGCCGTCATTAACATCAGTGGCGAGGAAATCAAGGGGTTGAAATCCCACATGCGTACAGGAACCGTTTTGACGACTGATAATCGCAACTGGGAACTAAGATCCCACGAATTGTATGAACGTTTTATCCAAAGCAGGGCGATTGCCGTTGACATGGAATCCGCAACTGTTGCTGCCAATGGTTTTCGATTTCGGGTACCCTATGGCACATTGCTGTGCGTTTCCGATAAACCAATCCATGGGGAAATTAAGCTCCAGGGTATGGCTAACGCCTTTTATCGTCAGCGCGTCAGTCAGCATTTGGAAATTGGGTTGGAAGCCGTTCGCCTGTTGCGAGAGGGTGGCGTGGACCAATTGCATTCGCGAAAGTTAAGGGGATTTGACGAACCCCCCTTTCGGTAAAGGGGAGGTTAAACCTCATTGTACCATTTTCACAAATTATTAGTGAGTTTCCCGGATGGTCACGTCGCCTTCGTCGGCTCGCCATGCCGTACGTCATTGCGCGGAGGGCGCAGCGCCCCCTGACAAAGCAATCCAGAAATCGCCCAGAGTTCATGAAGATTTATTGAAAAGGGTACTAGATAAAGACGCTAGAAAGGATAATCATAAATTCGTCCACGCATTACCATAAATTCGTCCACTATCTAAAGATGTATAGGCTGACCGAATTGAAATGGACTAACGGAAAAATTCTGATATTAATCGTTTTTTAATCATTTTCGTTAATACTCATACTTAAATCAATTCTATCCATGGAACATTTAAGTGTTAAAAAAACGATTCTCATTCCTTGCTTTGTTGGCAAGCACAGCTTTTGCAGTCACCATCGCAACGGCGGCAAGCTTGGATCAAGTACCCTTCGAAAAAGCGCTCAAAGCTTCACTTTTTACGCCAATCGATCCACTTGTACAAAATTCAGCTATTTCCATGGGGCCGATACTGAAATTTGTTAACAGAGATACGTCCGATAAAACATGGAATGTCAGCGCCCTTATTGCATCAAAGACAGGAAGGGCACTCCCAAGACTATTAGATATGAAGGGACGGGAGGTTGAGAAAAAACTTGTAACTGCATTTGATGATATTTCTGTTTGGCGATATTTATTGAAATTCCCGCTACTAACAGAGGTATCGTACAGGGGTGCCTATACTGTGATCAGCGATACACAAACATCTTATTCTGTTAATATTCCTGCCCTTACAGAGAATCCAAAGATCCTTTATCATGCCTGTAATGGTCACATGAATCAGGCGGATTACGATGTTACAGGGGGGATCAAGGATTTTTGGAAAAATGTTGTCGATAAGGGCGATGATGCACACATCCAGTTTGGCGGAGGGGACCAAGGATATTTTGATGCTGTTTTTACGATGCCCAGTATAGCGGATGGATTTTTAAAATTTAAAGATGATCACGAACAGCTTGTGACTGTTCCATTTACTGACACTATGAGGCATGAAGTAACCGAATATTACAAACAAAGATATATGAATCATTTTAATGAATTGTATTTCAAGGACTATCTTGCTAGCCACCCAAGCCTTTTTATGTGGGACGATCATGATATTTTCAACGGATGGGGATCATACTCGGATGCAATTCATAATTCCCCAGTGATGCAGGGAATCTTTAAAATAGCCCAGCGATTCTTTTTATTATTCCAGCAACACACAACAGCAGAGGAGTCATCCGGATTGGGATATTTTGGAAAAAGCAGTTATTCCTTTATAAAGAACCTTGGAAAAACAGCAATTCTAGCCGTTGATAATCGTTCAGAGCGGAACAAAAAAGAAACTCTGTCCACCGAATCGTGGGACATGGCTTTTAAAGAAGCAGCGAGTTTAGGGGCTGATTGTAAGCATTTGTTTGTGATGTTGGGTTTGCCTGTTGCTTTTCCAAAAGAAGGCAAGATTCAGAAGGTGATCGAATTATTCGAGCCAGATCAAAAGTCAAAGGTCCTGAATGGTATTCTTCATGTGGCAAAGGATCGTCTAGGTCTTTCGACGCCGCTGGGCACAACGCTTTTCGCAGATGATATTGGGGATGGGTGGAATAATCAATGGCATTTGGCTGAACGAAATTATGTTATTCAAACACTTCAACGGATAGCGGAATCACGGGGATTGCGCGTGACATTCATGTCTGGCGATACCCATACGCCGTCTGCTGGATTCTTTCGTTCATCAGCCAAAATGCACCTTATTGATGACCCAAGATTTATGGTTCAGTTGACCAGTGCAGCTGTTGGGAATGTGCCGGCATCAGCGGCCGGTTGTTATGGGTTGTCTTTTGCTGCCCACCTAGAGAATTCCTTGATCGGCCAGGATACGTTTGGACGCATGATCCCATGGTCGAATGCGACAACGGGGCAACACGGAAGTTTTATCCCTCAGCGAAACTTTATGACTGTGCTTACAAATCCAGATGATACCATATTGGCAACCTTATATGCCGAACAGGCCGGAAATAAAGTCAGCAATCCCAGGGATCCAGCCGAATATACAATTGAAATACCCCCGTATTTGAAAAAATATACGAATATTGGTGGTATTTATGAAAACCTGAACCGTATAGAGGCGCGATTTGATACGTCGCAATATAATCTACGAAGGGAGGTATTGGATTGGGTAAAAACGGGATTTGCAAATTTATCATCAGAAGCAAAAGCAGATGTTCTTATGTGGGTTAAAAACGAGGCCAAAAATCTGAACAGCAGCGAATTAGCTGCGCTTATTGAGGAGTTTGTGCACTGGGAAGCCGGCTTGTTGTCAAAGATATTCCCCTGTTGTTCTGTTTCTTGATGCTGGTTTCACGACTTATTGGGTATGTATTCTTTGTGGCAATTGCTGTTGCAAGAGCATTCAGCCGAGCGAGTGGGAATTTTATGATGAAAATCGTTGAATCTCCACACCAACATATTTTGTGTTGGGTAGGGCATCTGGTTTTTCTATGCGCACGGTGACGGCTTGCGCACGGGGATCCCGTAAACATTCCTTGGTTATCATTTGAGCCAGGGTTTCGAGAAAATAAATATGATCTTGCCGTAAGATTGCCTTTATTTTTTGAATCAACTGATCATAACAAAAAACTTGCGAAACATCTGTGCGGTGATCGCCAGTGGTTTTTGGCGCTGGTGCCCTGTAATCACAGGTTAAATTAATCAACAGGTCCTGTTCTATGTCCATTTCATGCGCATAAATTCCAACGCGGGCACGCACGGTCAAATCACGAATCAGAATTTTCCATGTTTCATCCGGTGGAGTTTTTTCGTATTGATCGGTCATGATTTTCATCTAGCCAAAGATCCATGGGTCGCAAGCAATCCAGAGCGCCCATCAACCGTTCCCTGAACCAGGGGCAATACAGGAATTTTATCTTTTTGACGCAACAATTGTTCCACCATGGGAGCGAGGGGTCCCATTGAAACAGTATCCACCTGGCATCGTTTCAAAAAAGATTGAAACCAATCAAAATAGGCCATCCCCTCTAGTTCCGCATGCAGGGTAAACGTATTCAATTGCTGGGGCTTCATCAGGGATCGATAATGATCCACAAGGCAATTGGTTGGATAGTCTGGTCTGCCAATCAATTCGTCCAACGTGGGTAGCGTGGTTGGGATCTGTAGTGTTTTAAAAACGTGATCATCAACCCTAGGAAAAAAAGCCTTTTCTCCTCGGGCATCACTTGCATACAGCAAATCATGCTGATCGTATGCCACCAAGCTATGTTTTGATGTCTGCCATCCGGCCGCACCCATCGTTTGAGCCTTGAAACCAAAAACATCCAGAAATGTCCGGTGGGCTTTGTTGACTTCTTCGGCGACTTCGGATGTCGTCATAGCATGCAGATGATCCTGCCAGCGAATATGATCGTAGCAGTGGATTCCAACCTCATGACCCTCGTCTTGGGCGCGCTTCATAATGGATGCATGTTTGTTCGCGATATGGGGTCCGGGCCACAGCACACCATTACATAGCGTTCTAATGCCATAGACTTTCAAAACGCTTGTGCGGCTGACTTTTGCAAAAAATCCTGGCCTAAAGATCCGCTTAATGGCCCGGCCTGTGTTGTCGGGGCCAAGGGAAAACAGAAAAGTCGCCTTAATCCCAAAATCCTTAAACAGGGATAGTAACCTTGGAACCCCAATGCGGGTTCCCCGTTCTGTATCAACGTCAATTTTTAGGCCTAGTTCAATCATGTCAGCTCAATCATTCTGGCTTAACCTGTTAATTTTTTTTACTCTTTTTGTTCGTCTGCTTTTGCTTCTAACCATAGGGCAATGTTATCCATATGAACACTTATCGGGGTGTCCTTGTCGGCAGCGGGGCCGGTTGCCTCTAGGTATGCACCATTACCGCTATAACCACGTTTTTTCAGGGCATTTTTAATCACCTGACATTGGTATAGGATAAAGGGATTGTTGGAAATAACAAGATATTTTCCGGGGGTTGGTTTTGTGTCTAGCCAAGCATTCATTGTGTCAATTGTGCCTGGGCGTTTTACAATTTGTGTTTTTTCATCCATGATCATTGGGGCACGAACATAGTGGACTTTGGTACGCCTAAGTCCGGGTTGGGTTATGATTTGATCCCAAACTATTTTGGCAGCGTCGGCTTCTGTTTTAGGGGTAACCGATGCCACAGCTGCTGACCAGCCTGGTCTAAATGGGATGGTGGAATTTTGGGGGTTATTAATGACTTCAATGGATTCCTTTATGGGATCAAGCGGCCTGTCGCTGACCAGAAAGACGATGTGTTTTGCCCGGACCTGTTTTGCCCACTGCTCATCAAGAAATTTGAGTCGTACCCGCATACGCGAAACCAGACCCCCATTAATAAGAATGGTATCGTACTGATTCAAAAAAGGTCGAATCTCGTCAAGGACACCCAATTTCTGCAAAATGGGTAGGAGCTTCTCTCTTTTATCGGAATAAATCTCCTCCATCTGCCAACGCTCTTGCCCTGGCTTTCGACGAAATAGTTTCTGGCAAAGTTGCGTGATGTCAGGAACAGTTCCATCATGGGAAATGCCCAAGACAGAAAAAAGCTCCAAAAGATGGGGGTGTGTTTCTGGTTTATTTTTTGTTGAATAAATAATCGTAAAAAATAGACAGGCAAACAAAAAAACAATTATCGCAGATGTTTTTTTCATGAAATAAATTCCAGAGTTGCCTTTGTTATTCCCCTGCCATTTCCACCAGGAATTGCAAAGAGTCTGCTTTTTCTATCGCATTTTACACAAGAAAACAATAGAAAAAGCGAATTACCCTCTATTTTTCTAATGCAAGAAGCAATTCTTGCCATTCACGTTGCCCCAGACCACTTGTGGCTTGATCAATGTTTTCGCCCCGCAATTTGCATCGAACAACCTCCATGGCTTTGGCTGACAGATGAACGCCGCCCACCCGGTAATCCATGAATGCCTGATATGTCAACGGAACCCACCGTTTCAGGATATCAAGCATAATAATCGCATAGGCACGGATTTCATATTGCGCATGTTCGTCAGCCCGCAGGCTCAAAAAATGCATAAAGTTATGAAGGTCGATTTTCCAGTACCATTGGGTATAAAAATTCACCGGCAGGTTCATGCGGGCTAATTCACGCGCCAACCCCGGGCGACCTTGGTCCGATTCCCCATCATTTAGAAAATATTCATAATGATCATACGCACGCGTTGCATCATCCCGCAAAATATCCAGAACCTTTTCCGCATGGTCGCCCGATAAAATCTGACCGCGGCCCTGGTTATTTGTTGTGGATTGGGCCGCCAAATGTTCGGGTGCGGGGATATAAAATTCCCTGTCCATAATCGAATACCGCGCTGAATATTCGTTTACATTTGCTGTGCGATGGCGAATCCATTGTCGCGCCACGAACATGGGTAGCTTGACATGCAATTTAATTTCGCACATCTCGAACGGGGTGGAATGCCGGTGACGCATCAAATAATTGATCAATCCGCGATCTTCAGTGATTTTTTTCGTACCCCGACCATAGGAAACGCGCGCAGCCTGAACAATGGCGGCATCATCCCCCATGTAATCGACAACACGGATAAAGCCATGATCCAGCACGGGAAAGGCTTGGTACAAGATTTGCTCCATTTCCGGAACAGTGGCACGCCTTGTAAAGGATTGTTCTGCTTGCAGATCATCGATTTCTTGTTTTTGGTCAGGAGATAGAGGCATGATCAACCTTGCTGTTATGGATAAACGTTAGAAGCTCTTTCAAAACTTCCGAAACGCCTTTTTGGGCAATCGCGGAAATCTGAAAAATCTTTGTGTTGCCGGAATCTTTTTGACTCAAGGATCGCAATATATCCGTTTTTTCTTTGATCTCTTCATCAGTCAGACTATCACATTTATTGAGGGCGATCACCTCTGCTTTTTTAGGAAGGTCAGGGTGGTACAGCTCTAATTCCCGGCGAATCGTTGTATAGGCCAAGCCAACATCTTCCTGGGTTCCGTCGATCAAATGCAGCAGCACGCCGCACCGTTCCACGTGCCCCAGGAAACGATGCCCCAAACCGGTTCCCTGGTGGGCATTTTCAATAAGCCCGGGCAAATCTGCTAAAACAAATTCCTCGCCTGCGCAATAGACAACACCCAGCTGGGGGTGGAGGGTGGTAAAGGGGTAGTCAGCGATCTTGGGCTTTGCCCGCGTAACAACGGACAAAAACGTGGATTTTCCAGCATTGGGCAGCCCAATAAGACCCGCATCTGCAATTAATTTAAGACGAAGCCATGTCCACCGTTCTGCACCCGGCCAACCAGGGTTCGCACGCTTTGGGGTTTGATTGGTTGATGTTTTGTAATGGCTGTTACCAAATCCGCCATCGCCACCACGCAAAAGCAAAAATTTTTGCCCCGGTTCGACCATATCAATGATTAGCGTTTCTTTGTCTTCGTCAAAGATCTGGGTTCCAACGGGGACCTTTAGAATAACATCCTCGCCATGGGCACCTGTTCGGTTACGCCCTGCGCCACCACGTCCCATTTGGCCCCGGAAATGTTGCTGGTACCGGTAATCAATCAGCGTGTTGAGGTTATCAACAGCCAGAGCATACACGCTGCCCCCTTTGCCGCCATCACCCCCATCTGGGCCGCCGTATTCTATAAATTTTTCCCGGCGAAAACTCATACTTCCGGCACCACCGTCACCAGATTGGATGTATATTTTTGCCTCGTCCAGAAATTTCATCGTTTTACTTTCGTGTTGGCTTTAATGTGATTGATCGGCAACAAGCTTATCAAGGGTTTCTTGCGCAGGTTTGTCTTTTAATAAAACATCTTCAATCGCATCCATGACTTTATCCCGCAGATTTGCATAATTTTGTATATGGATACCGTTGGGTAAATTCTGGTTTTGGCGCTCAATGACTTGTTTTACAGCCATATAGGCAGCAGGATTGGTGCCATAAAAACTAGAGGTCTTTGTTTTTTCATAGGCCGGAAGCGTAATTGGCAGATATCCTGTACGCTTATGCCAAAAGGTTTGGATTTTCTCGCTTGCAAGATATGTCAAAAACGCCTTGGTTCCCTCAAGCGAAGGCTGTTCTCTCAGTGCCCAAATCGATGTTCCCCCGATGTTTAATGCATAGGGGCCCTTGGGGGTGAGTTTTTTCCAATAGGGATATGTACCAACGCCAACATCAAATCCGCCTTTGTCTTTCAGGAAAACAAGACGATGTTGCCCTTGTAACAACATGGCACATTCCTGCTTAATAAATTTATCTTCAGCCGTCTCAACGTTGCGTGTTCCGTAAATGTAAAATCCTTTTTTCTGCCAATCAGCAAAGTGTTCAAGTTGTTCGACAAATGGTTTTGTGTTCAGTAACAGCTTGGGGTTATCCCCTTCATACCCATTTTTCTGTGTTGCATAGGGAATATCATGGGTAACACTAAAATGTTCCAACAAATAAGCAGCTGGCCATGTGGTTGTGAATGCCGTATATCCGCTGTCCTTTAGTTTTTTCGCATACTGCTCCATTTCCTCCCAGGTTTCTGGTGCCCGATCAGGAAGGCCAACTTTTTTGAATATATCCCTATTGTAGTATAAAATTGCCGTCGAACAATTAAATGGCAACGAATGCAGTATCTTTTTTCCATCTTTATCTCTAAATGTACAAGATTCTTTGACAACCGGAACAAAATCAGACGTATTGATATCAATTAAATGACAAAGGGGAATATAATCTTTTTCCTGTTTTTTTAGGGTAACAGTATTAAATTCGGCGACCATTAACAGCTGGGGTCTTTGTGACCGTTTTTCCTGACATGTTTTAACGAAACTGTCAGTATAGCTGCCGCCATATTCAAGAACAACTTTGTACTGTGGGTGATCACGATTGAAATCATTAACAATCTCCTCTAAAGCTTGTCCCAAATCCCCCCTCAAAGAATACC
This sequence comes from Alphaproteobacteria bacterium, assembly GCA_026400645.1. NCBI lineage: Bacteria > Pseudomonadati > Pseudomonadota > Alphaproteobacteria > Alphaproteobacteria bacterium. The sequence goes on from JAPLOP010000009.1 coordinate 66,042, forward strand.
GAAAACGAATTTCTGGTGTTTGGTAGAATGGATAGTAACAATAAGCAATTAACGCTAAAGTCATCAAAATAAAAACGCTCAGCATTTTTTTCATTTTATTGTCCCTTGCATTTAACTCTCCAAAGAATTTGTAGGTTCGCCTAGAAACTACCAAGAAGAGGACGTTTGGTCAAAGACTTTTTTTAAAACAGCGGTATTATTTGACAGGCAAAAAGGCACAAGATACAGTGGGACAAAGTTCGAGCCGTTCCTTGAAATCACAATCATCCTGAGAGTTCTAAAATAGTATGACATCGTCAAAAAGTTCATTTTCCCCAAGACGGTCGGCTCGTTTGGCAGCCGTTCAAGCTTTATATCAGCTGGACCAAAGCCAAGATCAGCTTAATAAAATAGTTGCTGAATTTATTACCTATCGATTCCCCAATAAACGTGAGGGCGATTTTCATTATTTTAAACCGGATGTTGAACTTTTTAAGTCCTTGACTAATGGTGTAACAGGCAACCTGAAAGAAATTGATGAGCTTATCGAAAGCAATCTGATGCAGAACTGGCGTCTAGAGCGACTTCCCAATGTTATGCTCAATCTTTTAAGGGCGGCTTGCTTTGAATTAAAATATGAATCCCTTGTGCCAACGCCGGTGATCATCAATGAATACATAGAAATCACCAAAGATTTTTTTCCAGATACCGAATCGTCTTTTGTCAATGGTATCCTGGATGTGATCTCTAAAAAAGTTCGTGAGATTTGATTTCAGGACACAGTTAAACAAATATGATGATCCTTATAAAATTTCTTATGGGAGCTATTGTATTGGGGGTACTCTCTTTTGGTGCCTTTTACAATACCATTTTCGCGCTTCGTACTGCCATTGATCCAACGGAGCTTCATGCAATAGAAGCCCATATACAAAAAAAGGATGGGGAATATTTTTTGTCTCCACCATTTTTTAGGCTTCCCCCATTGATCGTTCCTATTGTAAAACAGGGTGAGGTTGTCGCCTATTATTTTGTAAGGATGGAAATGGAAGCATCATCCCTTGCGGTATTCAGCGAGGCAAAAGTTAGTTTAGTTAAATTGATTGATGGGGTATTTGCGGATTTATATGCGGCCCTTGGAACCTTGTGGCAGGGCGCCGGAGATCCAGATCAATCAGTTATCAAGGAACGTGTTCAGCGTGTAGCTGATCAGGTCATGGGAAAGGGAAAAATTAAATCAGTTTATATTCGCGATGCTGTGGTGAATTGGGTATAATCCCAAAAAATGATGATTTTAGGCAAAAAAATCAAAAAGTCCAAAAAAAACACCCATAATTAATCCAAATATTAAATGCTTTTTAACGAATTGTCTGTAGATTTAATATTAAGTAAACAGATAACTTTACAGGTCCATGATGAAAGAATCTTACTTTGAATCAGTCGTAATGATTGAACGTCTCCACAGATTATTTCTGGAGGTGATTAAAATTGAACTGGAACGTTTTGAAACACGTGACATTAATAACGTTCAGGCGCTTGTTTTGTACAACATCGGAAAAAACCAATTAACCGTTGGGGAACTAACAAACCGTGGATATTATTTGGGGTCAAATGTTTCCTATAATTTACGGAAAATGGTTCAAAATAAATACGTTGTGCAAATTCCATCCCCCCATGATAAACGATCAAGCCACGTGAAATTATCGCAAAAGGGATTGGATCTTTATGCGCGGTTGGATATTGTTTTGGCAGACCATTCAACTATCCTTGAAAAGGGATCCGTTCAGCGGGATGAAATGGGCGCGTTTTGCAAAATCCTCAGGAAACTAGAGACGTTCTGGACGGGTCTTTTGACACGCTAGATGTTAGGTTTGTTTGGTTAAGGCGTCAACGATACCGTGCAATGTTCTGACTTCTTGTTCTGTTAAATCGGTACGCTGGAAGATATTTTGGATCGTTCGCCACATGATGGGCTTTTTATGGGCAACCCGCCAAAACCGGGCGGTGTCCAGTTTTTGTTCGAGGGCGTTCAGAAAAAAGGCCACCTGTTGATGGGTTGCAAGGCTAGTGTCGCCCAGGTGAAGATGGCTATCCTCATGGTGGCAATGGCTGTGGGCACAAAACCATTCATATCCGATGACGACGACCGCCTGTCCCAGGTTGAGCGATGAAAATTCCGGGCAAACCGGAATGTGGATCACGCCGTTGCATTTTGCCAAGTCATCATTACTAAGGCCCGTTCTTTCTGGCCCAAATAACAGTCCTATGCGGGGATGATTGCTTTCTTGTTGCTGGCTCCATTCGGCAAAACGCCGGGGGGAATAATACCGTTTGATCATTTCCCGTTCAATTGCCGTTGTCCCAAAAAGCGAAGTTAGGTCAGCGGTTGCATCTGATAAACATGAATAAATTGGTGCGTTCGACAGAATAGCGTCGGCCCCAACAGCCATTGCGATCGCTTTTGGATCAGCTGGGGATACCCTTGGATTGACTAATCGAAGGCTGGTTAACCCAAAATTGCCCATTGCCCGCGCCACGGCCCCCAGGTTTTCAGCAAGCTGCGTTTCCAAAAGAATAATATGCATTAGCGTTGGTCCAATTTAAATTCGATGCGTCGGTTGCGGGCCAATTCCTGTGTATCGCCACCCTCGATCAGCGGTTGATGTTCCCCAAACCCTGCCGCCACAAGATTCTTTGGATTCACCCCTTTTTCAATCAGGTATTTCACAACTGATATCGCGCGTGCCGAAGATAGCTCCCAGTTGGATGGAAACTGCGACGTATGAATAGGAAGCTTGTCCGTGTGCCCATCAATACGCAAAACCCATTTAAGATCCGTTGGGATTTTTTGACTGATTTCTTTGAGGGCATCCGCCAATTGATCCAGCTTTTTCTTGCCTTCCCCCTCTAATTCTGGGGAGGATTGCGCAAACAAAACCTCTGACTGGAACACAAAACGATCGCCAACAACTCGCATATCGGAACGATTTCCCACGGCCTTTTGCAACTTTGAAAAGAATTCAGATCGATATTCCCCAAGGCGTTTGGTGGCTTTATTTTTTGCGTTTTCTGATTCCAATTCAGTTTGCGCGCCCTTAAGTTGTTTTAATTCTGCCAATTTTTCAGCTACAGCTGTGTCCAGTTTGGTTTTTAAATCGGCAATTTGTTCATTTTGATTTTTTGTTTTGGATTCACTTGTGGTCAGCGCATCGCCCAGGTCTTTCAATTGAGCAGACAACAGGGCGATTTGGCTTTGTAGGGATTCATTGTGTTCGGCAGCCTGTTTTGTTTGAAGTTTTTCTGTGGATAAATCAACCCCAAGGGCAGTCAATTGTTTATTTACAACCACCAATAATTCCTCTAATTCTTTGCTTTTTGTTTCATATTTCCTGTGTTCATGTTTTTCATCACGAAGGGATTGCGTCAAGCTTTCCATCTTTTGTGTCATGCTGGCCAACGATGCATCCCGACCGCTTAGCGCATCTGCTAAATAAAGCTGGGCCACCAAAAACGCCATCAACACAAAAATAATAACCATCAAAAGTGTGGCCAACGCATCCACAAATCCAGGCCAAATATCCATTGGCGTATGACGGTTCCGACGAGAGTTTGTGAACATAAAGGTATCCTGTAATTCTTTTCCTTTTAAAGAGTAATGAATGCCCGGGGAAGACACAAGTCAAGAAGTTATTTTCTTGGTGCCAGCTATGCTTGCTAAATTTTTAAGGGGAAGCACTTCGATATGTTCAGAAAGTTTATATGTCTTAATCCCTGGATAAATAACATACAATTTGTCAAGGTTTAGATATTCAATAGCTTTATACATGGATGAGGTTGCGCTTGGGGCATCATTGACTTTAAACTCAAAGCCAATTTTTTGGCCCTGATGAAAAATTAACAAGTCGAGCTCGCCCTCTTGATGAATGCCCCAATAATAGCAGTCCTCAGTCCTTTTATCAAAAATTCGAATAACCTGTTCCAGGGCAAACCCTTCAAAGCTAGCTCCAAATTTTGGATTCTTTAATAATTGCTCATGGGAATGAATATCCATAAGGTGGTGGAATATTCCGGAATCACAAAAATAAATTTTGGGTTTTTTTGTTTGACGTTTTCCAATATTCGCAAACCAAGGATAAAGCTGACGAACCATAAATGTTCCAGAAAGAATATCCAAATAATTTTTGACTGTGTGGTCACTGATTCCAAGCGAGCGACCTATTTCTGACGCATTAAATGTGTTGGCATGGTAATGGGCAAGCATTGTCCAAAACCTACGCATTGTAACGGCTGGTATGGAAAACCCTAGATTTGGAATATCTTGCTCCAGAAAGGTCCTGATGTATTGTTCTAGCCACCGAAAGGCAGTTTCAGGGTAAAGATAACTACTCGGAAATCCCCCAAGCAAATGAAGTTGTGTGATATTGGGTACCTCTAGCAAGGAAAATGGGTGAACTTCAATATAGGCAATTCTACCTGCCAACGTCTCAGAAGATTGTTTTATTAGGTCACGTGATGCGCTTCCTAGTATGAGAAATCTTCTGTCTCTTCTCTCGTCTACTAGTACGCGTAAGGTTGGGAATAATTCGGGTAAGCGTTGAATTTCATCAATAATGATAAGGCCGCTTAGGTCCCCAAAGGCTAGGTGAGGATTCTTTAGGGCGGCCTGATCACGACTGTCTTCCAAGTCAAAAAAATGGACCTCGGTTGATTGTTTGGCAAATTGACGTGCCAAGGTTGTTTTGCCACATTGGCGTGGTCCAACAAGGGCAACAATTGGATGACTGTTAAAGTAATTACGGATAGACCCCAGATAGGTGTCGCGTTGTATGAGTGTATGAGTGCTCACAAGAAAATCCATAAAATATTTTTCTTAGGTATATCATGAAAACTCGAACCTTGGGTACGAAATTTCATAACACTATCAAAAATCATCCATATTCCTTTCGCATGATTTTCCACGTTTGTCATCCTTGGGTCAAGCCCGAGGATGACAACGGGGCGCTTCCCGGGGAATCATTTGAAGCGAGCATACATCCTAAATTCCAAAATCCGTTCGATTCCAGCAAGGTCGGGGTGGGATCGTGCAAAAGCTAGTCCATTATGCTTTGCCAGGGTCCGAACAGCAGCCCCTTGTCCTTGGCCGATTTCCAGAAAAATTTTGCTACCCTGGTGACAAAGGGTGTGGATTTGGGGCAAAAGCGATTCATAGCATGCCAGGCCATCCTTGCCGCCATACAAAGCCTGGTGGGGGTCATAATCGCTAACCGATCGATCCAGGGGTTCGTTCAGGCCAATATAGGGGGGATTACTGATGACAATGTCAAACGTTCCCCGGACAGCTGTGGCCCAATCGCCCACCAGAAAAGCTGCACGGTTTAAAAAACCAAGCCGATCTGCATTTTTGCGCGCAACCGTGATGGCATTTTCGCTTTTATCGACGCCAAAACCATGGGCATTTGGAAATTCTGATAACAGGCTGATCATCAAACACCCCGTTCCCGTTCCAAAATCAATGATTGTTAATGGGCTGTTTTTATCGCAAACGCACCCAAGAACGGCCTGTATCAGTGTTTCGCTGTCAGGGCGCGGGTCAAGGGTGTCTGATGTGACTATAAAATCAAGCCCCCAAAATTCTTTGTGACCGATAATTTTGGCCAAAGGTTCCCCTGCACAGCGCCGTTGAACTAACCTTGCAAGATGTTCTGTTTGGCCCTCTGATAACCGAAGGTCTGTCGCAAAAAACACATCTTCATACCGTTTTTCAAGGACATGTGCCACCAACAAACGCAGTTCCCGCGACGGTGATTCGATCCCAGCCTGGCAAAGATCTGCGGCAAGCTCACCCAACAACATCAGCCGGCTTTCCTTGTTTGACGTTGCCACATCTTTGTATAAACGCCTTTTTGACTTAACAGATCCTGGTGCGTGCCCCGTTCAACAATGACTCCCTTTTCCAAAACAATGATTTGATCGGCATTAACGATCGTTGATAAACGGTGGGCAACAATGATGGTTGTGTGATTGGCGGATATTGTCTGTAAATTTTCTTGAATTTTCTTTTCTGTCCGTGTATCAAGCGATGACGTCGCCTCGTCAAACAGGAAAATACTTGGTTTTTTCAAAATCGTTCTGGCGATTGCAACGCGCTGTTTTTCACCACCAGAAAGTTTTAATCCCCTTTCACCAACCTGGGTATTGTATCCATCGGGCAGGGATTGAATAAAATCGTAAATCTGGGCTTGACGTGCGGCTTCATCGACCTCCTCCGGGTTAGCATCGGGGCATCCATAGGCAATATTATAATAAAGCGTATTGTTGAACAAAACTGTGTCTTGCGGAACAACCCCTATGCAGGCACGCAGGCTTTTTTGGGTAACAGCTCGAACATCCTGCCCATCAATGGAAATGGAACCACTGGTTGGATCATAAAAACGGAACAAAAGTCGCGCAATCGTTGATTTGCCAGCGCCGCTGGATCCGACGATGGCCAATGTTTTACCTGCTGGAATGGTAAATGATATTCCCTTGATAATTTCCCGTTCAGGTTGATAATCGAAACAAACATCCTTAAATACAATCTCACCATTTGCCACCAAAAGGGGTTGGGAATCGGGACTGTCTTGGATTTCCCGTGATTCATCTAGAACCCCAAACAACTCCTCTAGGTTAACCAGGGAAAGTTTTACCTCGCGATAGGCGAAACCCAGATTAAACAACGGAATATATAATTGAATTAGAAATGTATGAATAGCAACAAAATCACCAATCGTGATCTGGCGTTTCATAACGCTGGTGGCTGCCACCATCATTACAAGGACAAGGCCAATCGACAAAATAACGACTTGTCCAATATTCAGATAAGAAAGACTCACCTTGCTTTGAAGGGCTGATTTCTCGTATTGCTTAAGGGCATCACCATACTGTTTTTGTTCGTATGGTTCGTTACCAAAATACTTAACGGTTTCATAATTTAACAGGCTATCGATCGCTTTTGTCTGCGCCTCGTTATCGGTTGCATTCATCTGGCGCACAAAACTGATACGCCATTCCGTTAGTTTTAAGGTATAGAGAATGTAACAAATCATGGTCACAAGGGTAATGACAGCCAATGTCACCCCATAAAAGATCCACAAAGCCAGCGCCACAAGGCCTATTTCAATAAATATAGGGACAAGGCTAAATGTTAGGAATGTTAAAAGGGTTTCGATTGATTTGACACCACGTTCTACGATGCGCGTTAACCCGCCGGTTTGGCGCCCCAAATGGAATCGTAAGCTTAAATTATGCAGATGATCAAAAACTTTCAATCCCAATTGGTATAAAGCTCGCTGGGACACACGCGCAAATGTGACATCACGTAATTCTGAAAATAGAGAGGATGACATTCTGGCGGCGCCATAGGCCCCCATGAGCATAAGCGGCCAGAAAAGGGATTTGGAATTTTCCAAAACGTCGATGCTGTATTTAAAAATAAAGGGGACAATCAAGATGCAGACTTTGGATGCGATCAGAGCACAAGATGCCTGAATAAATTTAAGCCGCGCTTCGGGCATATTTTCAGGCCAAAGATAGGGCCAAAGCTTGGTAAATGTTTTAAATTTGGATGTTTGTGACCTTGACATTAGCTAAGTTTGCCTTTATGTGAGAGATAGGGCATAATATACACTGAATTTGTGCCCACAAAAGATTATTAAAAAAGATGTTAACATTTACAAAGGGTTTGATCCATGTCGATTAAGTTCAGGCCTCGTTCTCCTGGTGAAAAAATTCAGCCACGTCGCCGACATCTTTTTGAGGGTAAAACAAAGATATTGTGTGACGGGCCAGAGCCCGGAACGTATGTTCTTTATTTTAAAGATGATTGCCAAGGCTCCGGAATAGAGACAGATCCCCTTGTGCTCGATGAAAAAATCACACCCAAGGAAATTATTGGAACCGGAAAAATCATTGGAAAGGGCGCCATTAATAACCGTCTTTCCGAAATGTTTATGTCGCGTTTGGATGAAATTGGGGTCGAAAATCATTATCTTCGCCGGCTTAATATGTGTGAACAGCTGGTAAAGGCCACCGATCCGTTGCCGTTTGTGCTGACAATGAACAACATTGCCGTTGGTGATTTTGCAAAACGCCTTGGCCTTGACGAGGGGATGGCCCTGCCAGAACCCATACCGGAATTTAGGCTTAAGGGCGTTCAGGAATCAATCCAGGGATCCATAATTTCAGCCCATCATATTACTGCCTTGGGTTGGGCAGACAAGGAAGAGATAAAAGTAATACTCGACATGGCCCAGCGTATCAATGACTTTTTGTGGGGTCAATTCCTGGCGCTAGGTATGCGAATCATGCATTATGATTTGGAATTTGGACGGGTTTATATGTCTGAATATATGGAGGATGCTGAATTGATCCTGATTGACGAGATCAGTGCCGATACATGCCATATTTTGGACATTAAAACAAGCAAACGCTTTGTTGTGAATGACGATCCATCGGACATTGGGGTGTGTTATTATGGACGCGCAGCCTATCAGGAAATTGCACGCCGGTTTGGTATTTTAACCGCTGGGGGACCACCTGATTTGTATCAAGAGGTTGCAGAGTAACATATGGCAATACACATTGAAGAGCTCGAGAGTTTGCTTCGCCAATCTTTCCCGGGGGCGGAAATAGACGTGCGCGATTTGGTTGGGGATGGGGATCATTATCAGGCAACCGTTCTGTCGGATGTTTTTTTGGGAAAGACCAGGGTTCAACAACATCAAATGGTTTATGCAGCGCTAAAAGGGATCGTGGGGCAGGAATTGCATGCCCTAGCCGTAAAGACAGGATTACCCACCCTTACTTAGGTAGAGCCAAATAAAAAAGGGTTTAGGTTGCAGTCGTTCTACGTTAATCTGATAGCGCACCCAAAAGGTGTCTACAAAAAAATTACAAGGGGTTCCTATGGCCTATATCTATCAGTACTTTGCCCGGATGTTCATAAGCGTTATGTTGCTTGCGTCGGCAGTTATTTTTCTGCATGAATCATTGTGGCGTATATTTCTTTATAACCTTGGTCTGAACTGCGTCATTATGTCGTGCTTGGCCCTTGGGGTCTTTTTGGGTTTTTCCAATCTATTTCGTTTACGAAAAGAACAAAAGTGGCTAGAAAGTTATGATTACGGCAAGGAACAATTTCCCGATACGCCCAAGGCAAAAATATTGGCATCTCTGGCTATTTTACTGAGCGACCCTCATTACAAAGGAAGCCTTTCAACCCTTGCCTGTCGTTCCGTTTTAGCCAGCGTTGATGGTCGGCTTGAGGAAACGCGGGATATAAACCGATATCTGGTGGGGCTGCTTGTTTTTTTGGGGTTGCTTGGGACGTTTTGGGGCCTATCCGAGACAATCGGTGCCATCGCAGGCGTTATCAACAGCATTGACCTTAGTGTTGGTGATGTAAAAGATTCCTTTCAGAATTTAAAGGCAGGATTACAATCCCCGCTGTCGGGTATGGGTATTGCATTTAGTTCGTCCATGTTTGGATTGGCCAGTTCCCTTATCGTTAGTTTTCTTGATCTGCAAAACTCAAAAGCGAACAATGCATTTTATCAGCGATTAGAGGATCGCCTGGCCGTGGATACACGAATGGCATCTGGTGGTGGTGAAATTTCGGAAAGCAGCGGCGGCAGCGGCCCCGCATACAGCATGGGGCTATTGGAACAAACCATAGAAACCATGGCGAGCTTGCAAACCCAAGTCAGGCGGGGCGAAGACAACCGAGTCAGCGTTGTCAAGGCCATGCAAACGCTTAGCGAGAAATTATCGCAGATGGCTGACCAAATGGTTATCAATCAATCAGTTATTAAAAAGATTGCCCAAAATCAAATTGATATACAAGAAACGATTTTGGAATTGGCCAGAATTAATAAACATCCAGCGGGGGATGAGTTACTCAAGAATCATTTACGATCCTTGGAAATGATGACAACAAAAATGCTAGAGGAAATGATCGATGGGCGCAATCGCACAACACACGAAATTAAAAATGAAATTCGCGTGATTGCCCGAACCCTGTCGGCAATCGCCAATGGACAAGAGGTTGCCGCATAATGCAGTCTTTGCCCGTTCTGGAATTGATTAATGTCTCGCGTTCCTTTGTGCAGGGGGGGCAGGAAATTCACGTCTTGCGACAGGTTAACCTAACCGTAAAAAGGGGGGAATCTGTCGCCTTGGTTGGGGCCAGCGGGGCCGGTAAATCCACGCTGCTTCAGTTGGCCGGTTTGTTGGAAATGCCGGACGAGGGTGTGGTTCAGATCGATTCTAAGATTTCCAAGGATTTAAGCGAACAAACGCGAACAAACCTCCGTCGTGATTGTATTGGATTTGTTTACCAGTATCATCATTTGTTGCCAGAGTTTTCTGCGTTGGAAAATGTTATGATGCCGCTGCTAATCGCTGGAAACAGCAAGAAAGAATCCAAAGAAAAAGCTCAGCTATTTTTGGAAAAACTGGGCCTTGGACATCGCCTTTTTCATCGTCCAAAAAAACTATCCGGTGGAGAGCAGCAGCGCGTTGCCATTGCTCGGGCTTTGGTGCACAAGCCGAAATTGTTGCTGGCGGATGAGCCTACGGGAAATTTGGATGACGAAACGTCCCAATCTGTTTTTGGGGAAATGTTGAACCTTGTGAAACAAGATGGCTTGGCGGCCCTAATTGCAACGCACAATATGGAAATCGCATCGCGAATGGATCGAATCGTTCAGCTTCGGGGTGGGGTCCTGACAGAGGTTGATAGGGATGTACCAAAAACAGCAATATGAAAAATTCACCAGCACGCGTCCTTATCCTTGGCCTCGATCCGGGGCTGCGCCACACGGGATGGGGGATCATCCAAATGGTGGACAACACGATGACGCACGTCGGCCATGGCGTTGTGAACACCCCAACCAAACTGACGTTGGCCGAACGCCTTAATTGCCTGTACCAGGGATTGTCCGCTGTGATCGATGACTATGCGCCATGCGAGGCGGTGGTAGAGGAAACATTTGTCAACAAGAATCCCGCATCAACACTAAAGCTTGGAATGGCCAGGGGTGTTGTTTTGTTGGTCCCCGCATCAAAGGGGTTGCCCGTATTTGAATATTCGGCTAATCGTATTAAAAAGTCTGTGGTTGGTGTTGGGCATGCCGACAAGAATCAGGTTTTGTTGATGGTTCAACGGCTTTTGCCCTGCATGAAGCGGGATGACATGCGATCTGATGCCGCCGATGCACTGGCGGCTGCGATTTGTCATGCACATTACAGACGGATTAATTCATTGGTAAGGGCGCAAATATGACGATTATAGCGGTGCAAAAAAGTTTATTTGGCGATAAAGCGCCGGGTAACAAAGAATCGGCGCCAGTTTTTACAAAATCAGCCGCCCATAAACCCATGCCCAATTTAACGTTAATGGCTGGCCTGGATAAATCAAATTTACGCAGTGAAAGCGTTTATTATCTTCGCATTTTAATGGGGCAATATGTGCGGTCGATTTCATCGGTGGTTGCACAAAAAAAATTCTTAAAAACGATTCGTGCTGAAATCAAATTAAAGCAGGGCAGGGCTACGCCGGAAACGTTGTTGATGGATGCCCTGATTCAAAGAAATTTATAAATCTAACCGCGCCCATTAACCCTTTCTTAAGACTTTTGTGGTCCAATCATAAGGTACCAACCCTGTAGTACCCCCAAAAAGGGCGAGAGGCGTCTTATGATAAATCGACAAATTGCGTTTGTATATGTAAGCAGTGGCTGGGGGGCGCCCGACATGCGTACGGCCAATGGTCCCGCCTGTGTTAGTCCATTTCTAGCGGAACTTTTCAAGAACGAGGGAGTCGCCGCTTTTTACACCGTTGATAACGATCCGGATACCCTGAGTGTTACAAAGAAAATACCAAAAAATCAATTGAAGGAACGGCGCGAACACGTGACTGATGTTGCTACGCGCCTGTGTGATCTTGTTCAAACGCTTATTCGTAACGACTATTTTCCCATCATTATTGGCGGCGACCATTCCATCGCTATGGGTACATGGAGCGGTGTTAAGATGGCATCGCCAGCGCAAGATTTCGGCCTGTTATGGTTTGATGCCCACATGGATGCGCACACCCATGAAACCAGTTTCACTCAGCATCCACATGGAATGCCATTGGCAGTATTGTTGGGACATGGACCCAAAGAATGGACACATCTTGGGGAATGCTCACCCAAAATTCACCCTCACCAGATTGCCCAACTTGGGATCCGTTGCTTTGAATCTAAAGAAAAGAAATTTTTGGATCAACAACAGGTGAAAATCTTTTTTCAAAAAGACCTGAAAACTGTGGGGCTAGAAAAAGCATACCGCGACGCCTTTCAGCATATAACCAAAGCAACACCGTTTTATGGGGTCAGTATTGATGTTGATGCGTTTGACCCATCAGAGGCACCCGGCACAGGGACTGTGGAGCCTGACGGCATTCACCTGGCGGATCTTATCCCTCTAATCAAGGGGATTGCCCATGATCCCAACTGTTTAGCATTAGAAATAACGGAGTTTAATCCAGACAAGGACCAAGATGGCATCACGCTGGACCTTGTGCTTGCGCTGATTAAGACTGCTTTGGAATTCCCCAGACGAGGATAAAAAAAATTTAGTCGGCTTGTTTGCCCATGATCAAGTCTTTCTTTTCGAAAATCCATAAAAACAAACCCGGCGTTGTTGCCAAAAGAAAGATCACACCATGCATTAACGACAAAGACAGGCTGTGTTCTTTGGAGATACCATAGGTGGCAAAAATTGCAACCAGGGCCCCTTCTCGGACTCCCCATCCAGCAAAGGAAACGGGGATGGTTTCCACGATGCTTGATATGATCATGGCCACCAAAAGTTGCGGATAGGTGATATTCAGTCCCATATCCAGTGCCAAAAGATAAGGAGCTAATGCATATACAATGGTGGAGAGTGTGGAATAAGCCAAAATTTGGGCATTGTTTTTTGTTTGATGAATGATATCCCACAAATCATTGGAAAAATTAATAATATAGTCTGCTTGTTTTGGTAGCTTGAATGGTAATCGAGAGATCGTCAGTATTACAGCGATTAATCCAGCAACCCCACCCATACTTAGAACAACAATTGAACCCAAGTATGTTTGGTTCATGGTTTGCCATTCAAACGGTAAGCACAAAAAAACCAAAATACAGAATCCAGTTATTCCGTAAAATCGTTCCATCAATACGGTTGTAACAGCCCAATAGGTTGGAATATTGAATTTTTTTAGGATAATTCCGCGATAAACGTCTCCACCAATCGACCCTGGAAAGACTTGATTCACAAAGAAGCTAATCAAGTTAAGGCGCCACATTGTTTGAATGGGGGGTGCATCATATTTTGCTGAAACAATTTTTTGCCAGCGCTTTGACATCAGAAAGCCCTGAGTCCAAAAAAGAACAAAACAAAAGCATATCGTCTGCCAGGAAACATTTTTTAATGCCTGTCGGACATGGTCTATATTTAAATTATTTAATAAAAAATAAGCAATGATCGCGATTATTGCGATCTTGGCCAAGAAAAAAATAAATGCTTTGTTCATATTGATTCCTATCTTTAGTGTGAATTGACTATATCATTTTTAAAGATCAAAATAAATAAATTATTAAGGATTCATCTGATATCCTAATAGGGAGGCTTGAGGTAAAAGACGGACATTTATGTTATATCATCTTTATGAATTCAAAAAGGCTGCGCAATGGCCCGCCCATGTTTGGAGCAAGGCAACTGGGATTTTTTTAAAGCACCTACCTTTTAAGGACGAATTTTTTGGTCGGCTTTTGTTGGCCTCTAATGAAATTCTGGAACGATCGACGCGTTCATTTGGTCGTCCTGAGTTTGGTATTGATACAAAAACCAAGGCGGGACAAGGCGTCGAAATTCTGGAAAAAACCATCATCGATAAACCATTTTGCAAAATAAAACAATTCATTCGATTCTCAACAGACGGACAAATCATTGGCGCTGATGAACCAAATGTATTGATTGTTGCCCCCCTATCCGGGCATTATACGACCCTTTTGCGAGATACAGTCGATGCGATGATCGCTGATCACAATGTCTATATCACAGATTGGCAAGATGCATCCCGTGTTCCCCTGTCAGAGGGAAGGTTTGATTTACAGACATATATTGACTATCTTTTGGATGTAATTGTCAGGTTGGGCAATGGGCTTCATATACTGGCTGTCTGCCAATCAACGGTACCGGTTTTAGCTGCCGTTTCAATTTTGGCCAAACAAAAAAATTCGGCTCAGCCGGCATCTATGATTTTGATGGGAGGGCCGATTGACACCAGAATCAATCCGGGTGTTGTCTGTAAATTTGCAAAGGAACATGATTTGGATTGGTTCCGCCGCAATCTGGTAACGGATGTGCCCTTTGGACATTTGGGATATGGACGACTTGTTTGTCCGGGCTTTATTATGCTCAGTGGTTTTATGTCTATGAATATAGACCGCCATCAAGAGGCGCAATACAATTTATTCGTAAATCTTGTTAAGAACGATATCGAAAGCGCCGACAAACAACGTGCCTTTTATAACGAATATCGATCTGTTATGGATGTGCCGGCCGAATATTATCTGGATTGCATTCATCATGTGTTTCATGATCATTCTTTGCCCCGTGGTATAATGCAGTGGGGAGGAGGTTTGGTTGATCCAGCCCTGATCACCAAAACAGCCCTTATGACGGTGGAGGGGGAACGTGATGATATCTCCAATGTTGGTCAAACATACGCCGCACATGATTTGTGTTCCGGAATTCCCCAAACGCGCAAACGATCCTATGTGCAAAGCGAGGCGGGTCATTATGGAATATTCAATGGAAAGCGGTGGCGAACGGAAATTCAGCCCCGAATAGCCGTATTTATTCGCGAGTTTTCTGGGAAGGATTAGGGCTCAAGCCAACGTCCATTGATTGACGCTTGTCCTGCGCCGTATTATAGTTATATCCAAACTCAATAAAAAAATAATGGAATTTTATGTCTGTTCGTGTCCGCTTTGCTCCCAGCCCAACAGGATTGCTTCATATTGGCAATGCACGGGCTGCCCTGATTAACTGGTTGTTTGCCAAAAAACACCAGGGTGTTTTTATGTTGCGGTTGGATGACACCGACCTTGACCGGTCAGAGGATCGATATGCCCAAGCAATTGCGGAGGATTTAGCATGGCTTGGCCTGCACCATCACGAATTCGCCCAGCAATCAAAGCGCTTTGACCGATATCAACAAGCCATGCAAAGCCTGATTGATACGGGGCGTTTGTACCCCTGTTATGAAACACCAGAAGAATTGGATTACAAACGAAAGCGTCAGCTGGCAAAAGGCGAGCCCCCAATTTACGACCGGGCGGCGCTGCACCTGACGGCTGAACAAAAAGCGACCGCGGTCAACCAGGGAATTCAACCGCATTGGCGCTTTCAGCTGAATCCCGGACCGATCCAATGGCATGATCTGGTTCGTGGCCCCGTGGAATTTCATGGCGACCGCCTGAGCGACCCTGTTTTGGTGCGTGCCGATGGGGCATTCCTTTATACGCTGACATCGGTTGTGGATGATCTGGATTTTGCAATCACCCATATTTTACGGGGCGAGGATCACGTTACAAATGCAGCCGTCCAGATTCAATTATTTCAAGCGCTGAATAATGATCAGCCCGTCACTATAACGTTTGGTCACACGACGCTTTTGATGGATGCCCAAGGACATGCGTTATCAAAACGGCTAGGCAGCCTTAGCCTTGGGACGCTCAGAGAATCGGGTATCGAACCCATGGCGATTAACAGTTTGCTGGCACGATTGGGGACATCATTGCCGGTGGAGCCTGTTTTGGATCTTGATGCCTTGGCCGCCGATTTTGATTTGGGCACATTTAGCAGAACGCCACCCCATTTTAACGAAGATGATTTAAAAGTTCTCGATCACAAGCTATTGCAACTAATGCCATATGATTTTGTGCAGGATCGTTTGAAAAACCTGGGAGCGATTCATATTACAGGGGATGTCTGGATTGTCATTCGGGGGAATATACAAACTCTTCAGGATGTATTGGTTTGGGAGGGGGTTTTGTATGGCAATTTGTCCCTGGTAATAACCGATAGCGACCAAGATTTCATGCGGGTTGCTCTGGCATCCCTTCCCATTGCGCCTTGGTCAACTGAAACGTGGCTTACTTGGACAAATACGATAAAGGCGGAAACAGGTCGCAAGGGAAAGGCCCTGTATATGCCCCTGCGCCAAGCCTTGACCGGCATGGATCATGGGCCAGAGATGAAGGATTTGTTGCCACTTTTGGGATATGAACGAACCAAAGAAAGATTGGAAAATCACGTATAATGGCTTACGATATCAAGCAAATTGATCCGCATTCTGTCCGTAAATGGTTGGAGTCTAATGCTGCCGTTCTGATTGATGTGCGTGAACTGGCGGAATATAATGCAGAACGGATTCCAGGATCTCACCACATTCCGTTGTCGCAAATTTCCATGACAAATCTTCCCTCTATAAAAGGTCGGAAAATCGTCATTCATTGTCATTCGGGAAAACGAAGCTATTCTGCGTGCGAAAAATTATTAGACGACGATCCAATGCTGGAGGTTTGTAATCTAGCGGGTGGGATCCTGGCTTGGCGGGCGGCGGAGCTTCCCACGACAAAATCATCCTCTCCTGTTTTGCCATTAGACCAACAGGTTCAGATTGGGGCTGGTCTTTTTATACTTTTGACCCTGTTGTTGGGATATGGCGTTTCATCCTATTTCTATTTAGTGACGGCAATGCCGGGAATCGGACTGATTATCGCTGGCTTTACGGGGTGGTGTGGCCTTGGGATGGTTTTGACGAAAATGCCCTGGAACCAGAAATAAGGACCGCATTCTGGCTATTATTAGGGCTCACACTCCTCGCATCTCGGCTAAAATTATTTGCGCATCAGTGTTTGAGAGCCTACCTAGTTCTTTTAATTTTTGTTTAAGTTTATTTTTTAACAAAGGTTTTTCATCAGGGGTCGCATCTGTGCCAAGAATGATATTCTGTATATGCAATCGCATGTGCCCCCGCATAATGCCCCCGTTAACAAGGGCCATCATGGCTCCCAGGTTTTGCACCAAGCCAACGGCGGCCACAATCCGGGCCAGTTCCTGGGATTTTGTAATTCCCAAAAGACGTAAACACGCACGGGCTGTTGGGTGAAGGTTTGTAACACCACCCACTGTCCCAACCATAATGGGGCCATCGAATTCACCAATCAGCTCTGCCCCAACGCGTGTCCAGCGGGTTAATGGTTTGTATGATCCATTGTGCGCGGCAAAGGCGTGAAGACCACCCTCAACAGCGCGCCAATCATTTCCAGTGGCGATCAGAACGGCATCAATTCCATTCATGATCCCCTTGTTATGGGTGACTGCACGATAGGGGTCAAGCTCCGCAAACAGAGATAGTTCTTCCAATTTACAGGCCAAATCCCGGTCGATAGAGGGCAAAATAATTTGCACCTTAACACGTTTGTGCATCGACAGATTTGATAAAATACAAATAGAAACATCCTCGCCAGTCAAGTCGTGAATGGGCCCGGCTAAATATTCGCAAGCTTGGGTGATAAGGTTGGCCCCCATCGCATCACAGGGGTCCAAATGCACATGAATAACCGCCATCACATCACCATCGGGGCGCTGAATTTTCCGAAGATGTATATCCCGGATACCGCCCCCACGCTTGACCAGACTCCCCAGGACATGTTGATGCGCCAATTCGATCAACATATTTTTATTGGTTTCAATGGCGCCGGACAAGGATTCAGCATTTTGGACACGGGCAATTTGAATCTGACCAACGATTTCATTGCCCAGACTTGCTGTTGTGATGTGTCCGTGTTGACGAATCCATTTCGCCGTTTTAGAGGCGGCAGCAATCACGGATGTTTCCTCAACAGCCATGGGAATGACATAGTCCTTATTATCAATGCGGAAATACGGCGCAAATCCCAATGGCAACGTAAAGCCACCGATGCTATTCTCAATGAAATGATCGAAAAGCTCCAAAAGATCGGGGGACACTGTTTTTAAAAAATAGCCCCCATCGACGTCGTTCAGAAATCCACCTTGAACAAGTCGGTCCAGGCGTTCCTGGGGCGTTAACAGGGATAAGCCCTTGAAACAGTCTGTGATTGCTGATTTTTTACTGGGGTTGGGCATTTGGATCGAATCCTTTAAAGAAACCAATATGATACATTATATTCTGTATTATATCCCACCAAAATGGAAACACTGGCAATCTCTAACAGGTCATTCATCGATTTCGCCAAGGAATCCCTTCCTGCTTTTTTGTAAGCATTTGCAGCATTTTCATACAGGTGCCATTCTCGGCTTTCTTTGGCTTCGGACGCATATAATTCTGCTGCCAGGGTAAATGTTTTTGTGGCCTCCTCCTCATCGTGGGTATCGGCATATAATTCGCCTGCGGTCATAAGTAGATTTGCCCTGATGATGGGGTCGCTTGTTATATTCGCGTCTTCGATATACAGGTCGCCTGCTTTTTGTAATAATCTTATGGCCTTTCCTTCTTGTCCGGCTTCTCTGTATGCATTGGCGGCACATTGCCAATGAAAGATCCTCCCCCCGCTTTTTTGTGCTTCTTCTTCGTATAGCTTTCCGGCCTTTATTAAGAATGCTTTCGCCTCGGCTTTGTTGTTTTCTTTTTGCGCCTTGTAGGCATCCATCATGTAATCTCTGGCACCTTTTTCCCTTATGTCTTCGTCCAATGGACCAAACGGAACAAGGGACGCGCTGCTCGACCTTGAAAAGGATGACTCGTTACTAAACGAAGAGGAGGGGGAATCATCCGAGGCATATCCGGAATCATTTACAAGAAAAAGGATACTCACCATTTTTGTTAAATGTTTCATAAACATAACCTTTCTATAAAGATTTTATTTTGACTGTTTGCTAGTGCTTGTTTTTGTACGCATGCTTTTTGCTTGCTCATCCATGAGCTTTGCCATGGGTTCGTCCCCGGCTCGGCGGTAATCTTCTGCTGCCAGATCAAAAAGACTTGGATGGGATGATTTTCCCAGAAAAAGCCTCCCACCCAGGCCAGCAGTCTCGTTTTTATTGGTCTCCACATCTTGACGTGCGGCTTTTTTTAACAACTCGTATCCGGCATATCGGGATGCATCGGCAGCATGGTGTAGATACAAGATGTTGTCGGTTATCATGGACTTTCTTTCAAAGAGCTTGGCGGCCCGTTGGTACAATTTGATGGCTTCATCTGGTTGCCCGTTTTTTTGGGCTTCACGAGCCTCCACCATATAGGTCAACGGATTTTCATCCTCCTTTTTTACATGACGGTGATGATTATTTTGATCTGTTTCTTGTTCGGTATCGATTGGGGGTCTGATGGCAATAGGGGAAAGAAGGGTTGAGGATGATAGTAATTTTTCACTGAATGGGTTCGGGCTTAGGGAATCATCTGCTGCGTAAACGATTTCGCCCGTGATTAGCATCATGCTTGTCAATCGTATGAATGCATTCATGATTTTTACCTTTCTATTACTAGCGGTGATTATCCGATGAAGGCTATTATCATCAGATACTTAACACTAGAAATAGAAAGGAATTATTAATTTAACGTTAACGGGGGTTGATTTGATTTTGAGCGGATGTCTTTATTTAACCTCTTTCCAGATTTTGCGCATGGTGGCATAAAAAATCAGGGTCATAAAGGCCAGGTACAACAAAGCTTTGACCCCCAGTTGTTTGCGGTGCTCCATTTCAGGCTCCGCCGCCCATGCCAGGAACGTTACGACATCATGGGCCATTTGATCCACGATCGCCTTTGTATTGTCGGCATACGCCACCTGTCCATCAGTCAGGGGGGGCGTCATTGCGATCTGACCCCCGGGGAAATAGGGGTTATAGTGATGTCCAGGTTCAACAGTAACACCCAATGGGGGGGTTGCATACCCCGTTAGCAGTGCATGAATATAGTCAGCTCCGTTTTTTCTAGCCTTTATAATCAAGGATAAATCAGGGGGTAATGCCCCATTGTTTGCTGTTCGCGCGGCGTTATCGTTGGGGTAGGGTGACGGAAATGCATCTGCTGGCAGGGCCTTTCTTTTAAAAGGATTTCCCTCGGCATTGGGGCCATCCATCACATCATAATCGGCGGCGATTGCTTTGATTTCGCCTTCTTTAAACCCTAGGGCCGATAAATCACGGTAATGAATTCGTTTCAGGCTGTGGCAGGATGAGCAAACTTCTTTGTAAACCTGGAACCCGCGCTGCAGTGACTCTTTTTTAAAGGTGCCAAATGGACCAGTAAACGTCCAGGCCTGCTTGGGTGGTGCAGATGTTGGCGTTTCGGCAAGGGCGGCGAAGCATCCTGCAATGAGGATGGCGATGATATAGGGCATGATTTAATCCAAACTTGTGGGAAGGGTTGGTCTTGGCTCTATTTTTCCCAACAGGGGTAATAAAATCAAAAAGTGGATGAAATAATAAGCCGTTGCAAGGCGCCCAATGGTTAGGTAGATCCCTTCAGGGGGTTTTGCGCCGATCCATCCCAACACGAAACAATTCACGACAAAGACCCAAAATAAATGCTTGTATATGGGGCGGAATCGCGCGCTCCGGATGGGATTGGTATCCAACCAGGGAAGGATAAAAAGCACAAAGAC
Organism: Alphaproteobacteria bacterium; assembly: GCA_026400645.1. Taxonomy (NCBI): domain Bacteria; kingdom Pseudomonadati; phylum Pseudomonadota; class Alphaproteobacteria; species Alphaproteobacteria bacterium. The sequence goes on from JAPLOP010000009.1 coordinate 86,744, forward strand.
AGCCCCGAACATTGCCAAAACGCCACCCAGCTTGCTGGGGATTGATCGTAAGATTGCATAAAAAGGCAGAAAATACCATTCTGGCACAATATGGGGCGGCGTCATCAACGGGTTAGCCATGATATAGTTGTCAGGTTCCCCAAAAAAATTAGGGGCAAAAAAAACAAAAAAGGCATAGATACACAAATATACACCCAATCCAAACAAGTCCTTAATCGTGTAATAGGGGTGAAAGGGGATGCTGTCGTTGGGTTTTTGTCGATCAATACCGACCGGATTATTGGATCCGAATTGGTGTAATGCGACCATATGAAGGCAGCTTACAGCAACAATGATAAATGGAAATAAATAATGCAGGGCAAAAAAACGATTCAGCGTTGGATTGCCAACAGAAAAGCCGCCCAATAACCAATGGACGATCGAATCCCCAAATGGGAGGGCTGAGAATAAATTAGTGATTACAGTGGCGCCCCAAAAGCTCATCTGTCCCCAGGGAAGGACGTATCCCATAAAGGCTGTTGCCATCATCAACAAAAGAATCACGACCCCCAATATCCACAGTAATTCACGCGGGGATTTGTAGGATCCATAATAAAGCCCCCTTAGCATATGGATGTAAACGACAATGAAAAACATCGATGCACCGTTCATATGGATGTATCGAATTAACCATCCCCCGTTCACATCGCGCATGATCCGTTCGACACTATCGAATGCGTTGTCAACATGGGGCACATAATGCATCGCCAGGAATATGCCGCTGATGATCATAATGACCAGGGTAATCCCAGCCAGGGATCCAAAATTCCACAAATAATTTAAATTCTTTGGTGTTGGATAATCCCCCAGTCCTTTTTTTATGAATGTAAATACGGGTAAGCGATCATCAATCCACTTTGTTATGGTCATTATTATTATCCAATACGCAGAACAGAACCATTATTAATAAATTGATAGGGGGGGATTTCCAGATTTTTTGGAGCAGGCCCACTGATCACGCGGCCAGAAATATCATACCGTGATCCATGACAGGGACAAATCCACGCACCGGTGGCAGAATCGAGGGAGGGGGCTTTAACCTCGGTCGGCACACAGCCCAGGTGCGTACAAACCCCGACAACGACCAGCCATTTTGGATCTTTTGTAAATCGTTCCTGGTCGGTTTCTGGATCTGGCAAGGATTTCAGCGGTGTTTCATTGGCAGTTTTTATGTCGGCGGCTGTTCTGTGGCGGATAAAGACGGGCTTTCCGCGCCACATAAGGGTTAGGCTTTGCCCGGGTTTAATATCTGATAAGGGAACATCAATCGATGCTAACGCCAAAACGTCCGCGGCTGGATTCATGCTGCCAATAAAGGGAAGGGCTGTCGCACCAACACCAACGGCCCCAACGGCACAGGCAGTCAGTGTCAGAAAATCACGCCGTGTTGGATTTGCTGAATCGCAAGCGCCCTCATCAGGGGCAGGGGGTTTTGTGGAATGATCAGACATTGCAGGACCTATACAATTTTTCTTACATTCTAATAAGATTGTCCTTATATAGCAATGCCATAGACGGCAAAATATATCCCTTCCCAATCATTCTTCCACACGTCCTCCCGAGACTTGATCGCGGGATCCACATGGACCCCGTGGTCAAGCCACGGGGTGACGGGGGTTTGTTTTGTGGAAAATCATGCAAAAATGATGCTAGATCGCAATAATGATCGTATTAATCTTTGTCTTTAGTGGCGGATTTCTTGGATTTCTTTTCGGTATCCTCCTCAGCATCATCGGACTTTGTAGATTTTTTCTCATCAGCATCATCGGACTTTGTAGATTTTTTCTCATCAGCATCATCTTTATGTTTTTCGGCAATGTCTTTATAATCAGATATTATATTACCGCAATGACTTTGTATGGACTTGAATTCTTCTTGATCTTTTTTAGGTCTTGCTGTGTCCAATTCTTTTTTTACAAACTTTTTGCAGTGTTCAACGATTGTACCTGGCTTGTCTTTATGCTTTCCTTTTTCCTCAGACTCTTCTGTTGTGTCATCTGCTGCAATGGAAAACTGTTGCGACACTGTCAAACAAGATGCTGATAATAATGCAACCTTAATGGTGTCGATTAGAATCTTTTTTCCGAATTTCATGGGATATTCCTTTTAAAAAATAATGAAGGCGTTAACTGGTTACAGTGTTAATTAAACCATATAATGGTTAATATGGGGTTAAGACGTCATAATTTTTTTCAAAACCAAAACTAAATGAGTATAAATCCTTATGTGGATAATCACTGTACCCAGTAAAACTTTCTGTATAGGAGAATATAGTGCTTTATTGGGCGGGGATAGTCTTGTTTTAACAACGGGGCCACGATTTGTTATTCAGGTCAAAAAACAATCCAATCCTACCGACATCCCATTTCATCCCAAAAGCCCCGCCGGAAAATTTTGTGCACACCACCCCGAATTTTTTGAACAAGATCGTTTTTATTGGAATGACCCGCATGGTACCAAAGGGGGGTTTGGGTCGTCGACAGCGGAATTTATTGCGGCTTATCTGTGGAAACACAAACGATCTTTGCCGATTTTGGACATGCATCAGGTCCTTGGGGATTATAAAAAGTATGCTTGGGATGGGCGTGGAATTTCCCCAAGTGGGGCCGATTTTGTGGCGCAAATCCAGGGTGGGCTTGTGGCAAGTCATGAATCTATGACTCAGTCCCACGCGTGGCCCTTTCAGGATATTGACTTTATTATACTGAAAACACCCCACAAGGTTCCAACGCATGACCACCTTGCGGATGATAGTCTGGCCAAGCGTGTTGCGACCGCCTATCCCGATTTGGCCTCCGTTGCAGCGAACGCTCTGGCTGCTGTTCACAACGGAGATGCGGCGGAATTTGTACGGTCATTCACCGAATACTCACATTTATTGATGAAACAGGATTTGTCCCTTTTGGATGTTTATGACCTCGCCCAAGAAATCCGTCAGCATCCCGGGGTTGTGGCGGCAAAGGGGTGCGGAGCCATGGGCGCTGATACGATGATGATTTTGGTTGAAACACACCAAAGAAATGCGGTAGAAAAATACCTTCACCAGGAAAAATTAACCGTTGTTGCGGCTGGTGGTTTTGGATTTAAGGAATGTGGGGTCGTCATTGAAAAAGAGTAACGCGTTATGAAATGGACGACATCGGCACCTGCAAACTTGGCGCTTATTAAATATATGGGCAAGATCGGCAGTGGAAAACCAACCAACCCATCGCTTTCATTCACGCTTGATCATTGCAGAACCAAGGTGGAGCTTGACTATTCTTCGGATCGAAAGCAAAACGTTTGGGAACCGCTGATTGATCCAGATTTTCCATTCGTTCCGGATTTGACCCCTGTACAAAAAGAACGATTTTTGAATCATATTTCATTTCTGTGTCAATACGCAATGGACGGGGAGCATACGCCGTACTTTACGGTTCGATCAGCCAATAATTTTCCATCCGATTGTGGATTGGCCAGTTCAGCCAGCAGCTTTGCCGCATTGACGCACTGTACATTGATGGCGTTGGCAGACCTTTTTGCCCCTGACGCGCTTTTAAGCCTCGATACCATGCCGCTTTTGTCCGCCAAGGGATCAGGATCATCCTGTCGGTCGTTCATGGGGCCGTTTGTTATGTGGGAGGGGGATCATGTATCGCCCATTAATTTCCCTTATGATGATTTAATTCATATGGCAGTTATTATTTGCCAGGCACAGAAAAAAGTATCCTCAAGCGCAGCGCATCAACGTGTCTTGACCAGCCCGTTGTTTTCTACCCGTGCCGATAGGGCGAAAAATGGCCTGCGCGACCTGATCAACGCCCTGAATGCCCAAAATTGGCAGGATGCATTTCATCTTGTGTGGGGTGATTTTTGGGATATGCATTGTTTGTTTGAAACCTCCAATCCAGCCTTTGGGTACTTTACGCCCCAGTCCATTGAAATTTTGATGAAGGTGCGCGAAATTTGGGAAATGCACGGCGATGGTCCGCTGGCCACAATGGATGCCGGGCCCAATGTTCATCTTTTGTGGCGCCCTGATCAGGTTGAATTCGCCCAAACTGTTTTTACTGATTTGCGCACAAAGTTTCAGGTTTTGGCATCACCCCATATAAGGGTCACGTGATGGAATTTCTGGCATCAGGAAAATGGATTTTGACGGGGGAGCATGCCGTCCTAAGGGGGCATCCAGCGATTGTTTTTCCACTTCCTCATTTTTATGTCAAATTATCGTACACTGATTCTGGCCTGGCATTGTTGGGGGATTCCCTGATTAAACCGTTAAAAAACACGCTCATGAAAGGGTGTGCCATCCTTGGAAAATCACTAAATGCGATCACGGGGGATTTTTTGATCGAAGGGAATATTCCATTGGGCTTTGGCCTTGGGTCATCGGCCGCCCTGTGTCATGTGGTTGGGCAATGGTTCCTTTACAAGGGATGGGTGCAGCGCGAACAGCTTTTTGAATTTTGTTGCCGATTAGAGGATGTCTTTCATGGATGTAGTAGTGGTCTTGATATCCTGGGGTCATTTTCAACTACCGGAGTCTATTACCAACATGACCGCGATCCGACCCCAATCCAACAAACCTGGAAACCCTTGATTTGTCTTTCGCTGCTGTCGGTACCAAAGGATACGTCGAAAGCCATTGAAATCGTCCGACACCTGAACGAACAAAATCCGACCTTGGGTCAGCAAATCGATCATAAAATGCACCATGCAACCGACATGGCAAAAGATGCTTTGTCCTTAGATAAACAGGATGGCCTACCCCTTTTGGCAGCGTCCCTGAACCAGGCGTGTGATTGTTTTTATGATTGGGGATTGGTTAATCAACCCCTTTATGATGCTATGCAGGCCCTAAGGGGGCATTCGCCATTAGCCATTAAACCAACGGGCGCTGGGCTTGGCGGCAGTGTGATTAGCCTGTGGGCAGAGCACCCACCCGCCATTGATGGATTAATCCCTTTGTTCTGATGATCAAGATTCGAAATACCAAGAAAATTCTTGGACAGCCTGCGTATAAACTTCGCGTTTGAATGGCACAATAAGTTCTGTCAGTAATGAATAATGTACCCATTTCCATTCGATGAATTCGGGGTGGTCCGTGAGGTTCAGATTAATATCGGCATCTTGACCCCGGAACCGCATTAGAAACCAGCGTTGTTTGTTCCCATCAAAATGTCCATTCCATAGTTTGGATTGTAATTCTTTTGGAAACTGATACGAATACCATTCGGTGGATTCTGCGATGATATCCGCATTGTTACATCCGATTTCTTCCTTCATTTCCCTAAAGGCAGTCTCGCTGGGTATTTCACCGGGGTCGATCCCCCCTTGTGGCATTTGCCAGGAATCAAATTTTGTATCCTTGCAATCGAACCGTCTGCCAACGAAAACATGCTTATCTGCGTTGACAATCATTAATCCAACAATTAAACGTTCTTTTTTATCTGTTATTTTATCTTTTGTCACTTTATTTCACCTTGTGTATTTTTAAAGGAAATCAATTCAACCCCCTTTCCATTTAAACTGCCTAGCCACCCGAAAAAAAGAGTGGAAAATTCTTTCGTCAGGATGGAAATCGTTATAACGCTGTAACCTTGTTTTTGGGCAAGGTCCACGGTGGCGCCCAGTTTCTTTTTGGCGATCTCTAGGGTATCGGTTGGATTGATAGCCATATCCCCACCATAGCACCGGATACCGTTATCATGACAAAACAAAGACATCTGACGCCCAGGTTCCGAAAAGAACAAAGCCAAACCATTCTGCTTGCAAAACAAAGTAATCTTTTGAAGAGTGGCTGCATCCCGCAAAAACGGCCCCGCGATCATAAAGCCAAATAAGGAACCCCTGAGGTCCTGATACCATTCCCTCAACTGTTTTTCTGATATGTCTGACCCATTTGGCAGAGATAATAATAATGCATTTCCCTGGTCCTTGATACGCTTTATAGTATCCAAATCGATGGATTCAACAACAATTGCTGCATCGCTGGGCAAACTCTCCAAAACCGTTTGCGCAAGGGCGGTGGATCCAGAATTATGAACAATGATTTGAATTTTTGGTTTTCCAAAGCTTTTACCTCCCCTTACATACCGCGTGCTGGATGCAAATTCAATGGGAAAGGCCTCTGGTTTTTGGTCTTTCGTTTTTGATGGCTCTGAAAACAAAATTACCTTTATTCCAATTAAAAGACATAAAATAAAAATCGCGATCCATAAACGTTTCATTTTTTTGATCCTGATGCTAGATAGGGACGTGGGTCAAGTTGTTGCCATCCTAGTCTTAGCTCCACACGCAAATCCGGCTTTGCAGCAGCGGGGTCCGTCTGCACTGCACACCCAATTGGCTCCCCAGGTAATAAGGTATCCCCCGGATGGCAACAAATACTGCCAAGATTGCCCAAAATTACCAAAAAATCATCTTGTTGCAAAATAACCGTTTGGCCGTACTCTTTTATCATTCCACTATAAACGACCGAACCATGCCATGGGCTGACGACTTGGGCTTCGGATCGCGTTGTTATTTTCAGGGATAAATCTTTCCCCTGTTGAGGGGGAGCAATTTCACCAACGGCCGGTAATTGCAAAACCAAACTTTTCTGATCTCGATTCGTCGGTTGAGGGATTTTACCCGGAAGGGGTTTCAAAATAGTTTCAATAGCTTTTTCGATAGTTAAGGATTGGGTGTTGTTTTCCGGCTGAATCGTATGACCGGTCAGGGCGTATTTTTTTTCAAACAAACGGGATTGATCCATCAATAAAGCCTGATAACGACATTTGGTTTCGAAAATGTGTTTTTCCTCCCCCTTGATAGTTTGTCGGATGGTGTCAATTGTCTTGGCAAAATCCAGGGCATATTTTTTTTGATCCTGCAGTACCGGTGACAGCGCTTGCAACAACAGGGAACAGTGCACAACGTCCTGCAACGAAAAATAAGACAACAAAATCAATATGGGGGAATATTCGGTCCAATGCTTTAGATTGCGAAGCGTTGCCATCATGCGATGTTGTTGTATCATTGCCCTTTCCAACAACAGATGTTCCCGTTGAACCAGATCCAACAAGACAGCCTCTGTTTTGGTTAGTGAGTCTTCTAGGTCCTGTAATTGCTTGGTTGTTGCCACCAGATCCACGCCAACCGATTCGGCTGCCACCGCCGGGCCATACAGCACAACAATCCAAACAAAACATAGGATTCTTTTCACGCCATTACCACCAATGATCGGCCATCCATTTCTGGTGGGATCGGTAAATCAAGCAGGGTTAAAACAGTTGGTGCGATGTCACATAAGGTTCCGCCCGCTGTCAGTGATATTTTATGGGGTGCATTGATAATGATAAAGGGGACCGGGTTGCAGGTGTGAGCAGTGTGTGGGCGCCCTAACTCATCAACCATTTGTTCGGCATTCCCGTGATCAGCCGTAACAATCAGGGTCCAATCCTTTGCTAGTGCCGTTTCTTCGAGTATTGCCAAGATCGAATCAATCGTGTGTGCAGCCCCCATAATCGCAGGCTGGATCCCTGTATGTCCCACCATATCAAGGTTTGCATAGTTCACAACGATCAATTGATGTTCTGAATCATTCATGGCTTTCAAAAGCTGTTCCGTGACCTTGTCTGCTGACATGGGCGGACACAGATCATATGTGGCAACCTTTGGCGATGGTATTAAGATGCGATCTTCCCCGTCAAAGGGCAATTCCCGTCCACCATTAAAAAAGAACGTGACGTGGGCGTATTTCTCCGTTTCAGCAAGGCGCAGTTGACACCCACCGTGCTGTGCAATAATTTCGCCCAATCCATTGCAAAGGGGTACCTTGTCAAAAACAGACGGGATCAATGGCGTTAATGATGCTGCATATTCAGCCATTCCCAAGGTTGCTGAAAATTGAACGATCCGTTCCCGTTTGAATTCGCCAAAATCATCACACAAGAGCGATGTCAATATTTGCCGCGCACGATCGGCCCGAAAGTTAATCATCCACAGGGCATCGCCATCGTTCATGCCCGAATACAACCCGATGAGTGACGATGGAATAAATTCATCTGTAATACCCGTGTCATAAAAAAACTTAATGGCCGATTCTGGTGTTGAGAAATGATGGGGGGATTTCCCCAAAACCATCGCATCGTATGCGGGCAAAACCCGTTCCCAGCGTTTGTCCCGATCCATCGCAAAATAACGCCCCCCAATGGTGGCAACGGCATTCGTGAGCTCTTGAAGCTCTGCGCAATAATCCAAAGCACTTTGTGGGGGGGTGTCTCTACCATCCAGGAAAACATGAATCTTGACCGGGATTTCCTTGGTGGCCAAAAAACGCGCAATGGCAAAAAGATGATCCTGGTGGGAATGAACGCCGCCCGGGGACAAAAGCGCAAGCAAATGACAGGCCCCGCCGGTTGCTTTTATCTTTTCAATCAATGTCCTAACTTTGGGATTGGTTTCAAGGTCACCATTTTGAATTGCTTGGTCAATTCGTGGCAAGTCCTGCATAATAAGCCGCCCAAGGCCGATCGACATGTGGCCGACCTCTGAATTGCCCATCTGACCTTTTGGTAAGCCAACAAACTGTTCCGATGCCTGTATGGTGGCAGAGGGGTACTGCTGGGTCAGTCTGTCCAGATTGACAGCCTCGGACAGGCCATTGTTCGTTTTTTCGGGGCTAATGCCGCATCCATCCAGGATGCAGAGAACGAGTTTTTTGGTGATAGTCATGCTAGGAAAATTTCTTTCAGTTTTCTTTAAAGACTACCAAATTTTTGTGTCCATAGGAACCGTGCAAAAATAAACCTTGCTTTGAATTAGTTAAAATTTTATAAAAAGACAGATCAATGGTAATGGTTAAAAGTATGGTTTCGGGGAATATCCTTAAAAGTGGCGTGTCAGAGGAAAGATTTAACCTTATTGGCATATCAGGGCAAAACACATCCTATTCCATCACAAAGGAAACGATAGAGGATGCCGCCCGTCAGCTTAAAGGGATCGTTAAACGCACCCCCATGGTTGAAAGTTTCTGGCTGAATTCAAAAATCAAGGGCCAGGTGTACCTTAAGCTTGAAAATATACAAGTCACAGGCTCATTTAAGCCAAGGGGGGCTTATATTAAATTAAATAGCCTTACGCCGGACGAAAGATCCAAAGGTGTCATTGCAATGTCTGCCAGCAATCATGCCCAGGGTGTTGCTTATAATGCACAAAAAATGGGTATACCGGCGACCATTGTGATGCCGGAAAACACACCAATCTCCAAGGTGGAAAGCACACGCCATTATGGCGCATCAGTTATTTTACATGGAAACACCATAATCGAATCCCGCGATTTTGCCATGCAGTTGATTAAAAAGCATGGATACACGATGGTTCATCCCTTTGATGATCCTTGCATTATTGCAGGGCAGGGGACAATTGGCCTTGAAATGCTTGCGGATGTGCCAGATCTGGACGTCCTGATTGTGCCTGTCGGTGGCGGGGGATTGGCAGCTGGCATTTGTATAGCCGCAAAGGCCATCAATCCCAAGATTCAAATCATCGGCGTGCAATCGGCCGCTTGTCAATCAATGGCAGAGATTTTGTTTCCAAACACCGTTGTTCAAACATGCCTAAGGTCCGACCAAACCATTGCCGATGGAATCGCGGTTAAATATCCGGGAACACTTAACCTGTCGATCCTGAAAGATCATCTGGATGATTTCTTGATTGTGGAGGAACATTTTATTGAAACAGCAATAGAACGCCTTGTTGTGCATAATAAAATTGTTGTCGAGGGGGCTGGCGCGATTGGTGTTGCCGCCATCCTTAGTACCCCGGGAATTTTTCAGGGACGAAAGGTTGGAACGATCATTGGTGGGGGAAATATTGATTCACGCGTGCTGTCCAATCTTTTGCTTCGGGGGATGGTACAGAATGGGAAGTTGGTTCGCTTTAAAATTCAAATCGATGATGCGCCCGGTATTTTGGGTCACTTAACACAAATCATTGGAAAAGCAGGCGGCAATATTTTTGAGATTAGCCATCAACGGTTGTTCAATAATATCGCCACTAAGACGGCATATCTTGATGCTGTTGTTGAAACTCGAAACTGCGAACATGCCATCACAATCTGTCAATCGTTAATGAGTGGGGGATTCCAAACGGAGATTATGGAGGAATAGGGACGCTTCATTGTGAGATGATTTGATAATCGCACCCCCGTTTTCCAGATGGGTTTGAAAAATGCTTTCTGCCGTCAAAACGGATGCTGCATCCAGATTGGCTGTCGGTTCATCCAATACCCAAAGAGGATGGGGTGATAAGATCGCGGATGCCAGGGCAATCTTTTGTTGTTGCCCCTTTGACAGGGTGTTGATTGCCCTTTGTTCAAACGAACCCATATTAAAAGAATCCAGGGCATTTTGAACCGATTTTTTATCCCTATTTAATCCATAGACTGCCTGACGAAAGAACAGATTATCCATCACCGTTAAGTTTTGTTTCAATCCGGTTTCGTGGCCGCAGTAAAACAAATCAGAAGCCTCTATCTTTCCGGAAAGGGGGGCTAATATTCCCGCAATGATTTTAAGCAGTGTGGATTTGCCCGATCCATTCCCCCCCGTTATAACAAGCATTTGCCCAGCCAGCAGATCTATCGAGAGTGGGGCGCCCCTTGTCATCGGAATAAAGGGGTGAGTGATTTTGTGGATGTGTAATACTGTTTTCATGAGCAATTAATCGTTCAAGTCCTGGTGGATGGCCACGTCGGGTTTCACCCTCCTCGCCATGACGTCATGGCGAGTGAGCGAAGCGAGCGTGGCCATCCAAGAAACACCGGTCAATAATTTATGAAAGTGATGTAAGGGCAACATTGATGGTTAAAGCTTCTTTAAATAAGCATTCAAGCCTGAATCCTTTGCGGCCTCCTTTGGGGGGTCACCAAAGGTCATTGTCGGATACGATTGTGTCTGTGCAGCACCAGTATCTGATGATTGGATAGCACCCACTGACTTAAAGAAAGCCGCAGCAATTCGTGCTGGCATTCTCCCACCGGTGGATGCTTTGGCCATTGGTTTGTTGTTATCATTACCGGCCCACACCCCAACGACAACTCCATCGCTGTCTGTTCCATTGGCCTCTGGCTCGCGATAAGCAAAAAACCAGGCATCCTTATCCGCGTTACTACCCGTTTTTCCGGATACAGTTGGGTCAACGTTTGCGGCGCGCCCAGTGCCATTTTCGATAACATTGCGTAACATTCCACGTATACCATGCAGGGTGGTTGCATTCACAATAACCTTACCAGGCTCCGCTGAATGACTATATAGAATGGCCCCATCTTTATCGCGGATTTCCAAAATACCATAGGGCCATACAGCCCGGCCCTGGTTGGCAAAGGTTGCATAGGATGTCGTCATTTCTAACAAGGTTGTCTCCCCAGTCCCCAAAGAAATACTTAGGTCATTATTAAGGGTGCTGGTGATCCCCAATCGTTTTGCAACCTCGGCCACCTTTGCGGGGCCCACAAGTTGTGTCAATCGGATCGACACGCTATTAACGGAATAGGTTAACCCTTCTTTAAGGGATATCATGCCCCGACTTTGCCACTTATAGTTACCCGGACGCCAATCCCCAATAACGACAGGCGAATCATCCATCATGCTTTCTGGCGTTAAACCGGATTCAAGCGCCGCTAAATAAATAAATGTTTTGAATGCTGACCCTGGTTGACGCAGGGCTTGCGTTACCCGATTAAACTGACTCACACCATAGTTTTGGCCGCCAACCATTGCCTTAACGGCCCCATCGGGCGTCATGGCAACAAAGGCGACTTCGGATGCTTTTAGCTGCTTACCCATCGTTTCCATAAGGTCTGTACAGGATTTTTCGGCTTGCTTTTGCATGGTCTGATCAAACGTTGTAATAACAATCAGGTCCTTGTCAGTTTCCCCAACAATCGTTGGAACCTGCTCATAGACCCAATCCGCAAAATAGCGCATGCCTTGGTCTTTTTCCGCGGAGGCATCAGAGAGTTCTTTTTCCCCCTGATCCAGGTACGATTGGAATTCTTTTAAAAACCCAGCCTCTACCATCAATTCCAAAACAAGCTTTGCCCGTTTTTTTGCAAGTTTTGGATTATGGGCCGGCGAATATTTGGATGGTGCTTTCAGCAAACCAGCAATAACTGCAGATTCGAATACCGTTAAATTTCGGGCTGATTTATTGAAATACCGCCGGGCGGCCGCATCAATTCCATAGGTTCCGGCACCAAAATAAACGCGGTTGAGATACATGGTCAGGATTTGATCTTTTGTGAAATTCCATTCCAGCCAAAGGGAAAGAATCACCTCTTGAATTTTTCGTTTGAATGATCGATCCCGGGTATCAAAACTTCCTTGGGTGAATAGGATATTTTTTGCCAATTGCTGGGTCAGCGTTGACCCCCCCTGAACTACCCGTTGGGCGCGATAGTTCGTATAGGCTGCACGAAGCAACCCAATGACGTCCACACCAAAATGGTGATAAAAACGTCGATCCTCCACTGCCATCAGGGCCTGCGGGACATAAGGGGGCAATTCCTGGACCTTGACCATGTCTTCGTATAAATCACCATATGATTTGAGGATTGCCCCATCATAAGTTTGTATCACGACACTGGGTTTTCGCGTGCTTCCCTGCAGGTTTTTTAAATCTGGCAAATCATGGCTAAACCATAGAACAAGCAACCCAAGGGCCATTAATCCCCAGATGCCCAACATCAAGCAGGTCCTGGCGAGTGTCCATAAAAACGACGATCGTTTGGCTGTCTTTTTCCGCGTTTTCTTTGTTTTTGCTTTTGTCTTTGAGGGGGGTTTCTGTTGATGGGGGTGATGCCCCCCTTCTTTTTCGCCTGCATATAATTTCATAACGCCAATCCAACGATCACTCTTTTTTATCCTTGGTTATTTTCGTCTATTAAGTCTTTTTCTTGTCGGTTTATAAGAATTACCCCGTCATCCCGTGGCTTGACCACGGGATCCATGTATTCCGTTATAGATCCCGTGGTCAAGCCACGGGATGACGGGGAATGATCTTGTGTGATGTGGGGCTTAGGGACAGAACCTAAATCTCTTTCCTGAGCCTTGCTTTTTCTCACATTTTCAATTGATTGCATCAGCCTAGAATGATTCGTCGGGCTTTTCATCAGATATAACGTTTCATTCCAATCCAAAAGATCTCTTTCAGAAAAAATGGAATAGATTTGCAATTCTGCAAGTTCCCCATCGTGTCTGGGCCAGCCACCCCTTTGTGTGCATTCCAATTTAAAGCCTAATTTTTGCGGAACTTTTGCGGACGCTATATTTTCGGCATCACAATGAATTTCTACTTTTTTGGCCTTTAAAATTTGAAAGGCAAGAGCAGTCATGGCATGGGCAGCTTCGCTCGCATATCCTTTTGATCTTTGACTTCTACGCACAAAATAGGCAATCCCAAATTGTGGAATTTTCCAGAGAGCCTGAGAGGCGACAAACGCACACCGCCCAACAACATCGTTTGTGGATTTATCGATAATAAGATAACGAATAAAATCCCGTAGTATAAAATCAGCATGATGTTTTCGACAATCCTCCTCGACCATTCCTGGCGTTGGGGGATTCATGGGCCAATTCAGCCATTTGACATAATCATCATAACCATCGCAAATAGCGTCGTGTAATTTTTTGCCAAAATCTGCGCAGGGCATTTGCAACTTCAACCTGGGTGTCTCTATAAACTCTGGAAGATCAATTAATATGCGATTATTATGCATCCAAATTGACAACCTTCAGGGCGTTTGTCTGGATAAATTCACGGCGGGGCTCCACAACGTCACCCATTAAGGTCGAGAATATTTTTTCTGCTTCTTCTATATGACTCAATTTAACCTGCAGCAATGTGCGGACCTGGGGATCAAGTGTCGTCTGCCAAAGCTGATCGGGGTTCATTTCTCCCAAACCTTTGTACCGGTTGACAACAATTCCCTTGCGGCCGAATTCCAGCAACAATTCCCCAAGCTGCGTCACGCTGTTGATGGTTTGAAGTTTTTCGCCCTTGCTGTTGCTGGCTTGGTATTGACAAGATTCCTCAAAAACCTCCATCAGGCGTGGCTTTAGGCTGATCAGCGCCTTGATTTCTGGCATCTGCAGCAATGTCTGATCGATAACCCAGCTTTCGCTAACGCCCGATTGGGTCCGTTTTATCGTTGTTGTTTGATCGCCCTTTATGATGGACCATCGTGCCGAAGTCAGTTCATTCTTTTGCAGACGCGCCTGAATTGCCTCCTCTGTTACCATGGTTGGATCATCCAAATATCCCGAAAACAACAGCTGTTCCAGTACATAAAAATTATTCAAACGTCTGGATAGCGCCAAAATCGTATGCATCGCCTTTATAATCAAATCGGCAAACGACCGTAAATCTTGACCGACCATCACGCTGCCGTTCCCCAAAACCAATCGTCCATCGATCGTTGCCGCATCCAACAGATACGTTTCCATCGACTTTTCATCTTTTAGGTATACTTCTGATTGGCCGCGTTTAACCCTGTACAAAGGGGGTTGGGCGATATACAAATACCCACGCTCAATCAGGGGTCGCATTTGGCGATAGAAAAATGTCAACAGCAAGGTCCGAATGTGGCTGCCATCAACGTCAGCGTCGGTCATTATGATGACTTTGTGGTATCGAATTTTGTCGACCGCGAATTCTTCTTGTCCGATTCCGGTCCCAAGGGCTGTGATCAGCGTCCCAATTTCGGCTGATGCCAACATTTTATCAAAACGCGCACGCTCCACATTCAATATCTTACCCTTGATCGGAAGGATCGCCTGAAATTTACGATCACGGGCTTGCTTTGCAGAACCACCAGCGGATTCCCCCTCGACAATGAAAATCTCACTGGCTGTTGGATCGCGTTCTTGGCAGTCTGCCAGTTTTCCAGGTAATGATGCAAAATCCAACACACCCTTGCGGCGCGTTAATTCACGGGCCCGCTTGGCAGCTTCGCGTGCGGATGCGGCCTCCAATACTTTTGCGACAATAATTTTGGCCTGGGCCGGGTGTTCCTCGAACCATTGGTCCAAAGCCTGACTGACGGCGGCCTCTACCACGGGACGAACTTCGGATGAAACCAGCTTGTCCTTTGTTTGGGACGAAAACTTGGGGTCCGGTACTTTTACGGACAAAACGCAGGTTAATCCTTCGCGGGCATCATCGCCAGTTAATGTCAGTTTTGAATCTTTTCTGGCTGTGTCTTTTTTGTCAGATCCCCGTTTCCCAACATCGCGTTTCCCTTGGGCTGAATCTGCCACATAGGCCCCAACCGTTCGGGTTAGCGCGCCCCTGAATCCGGCCAGATGGGTACCGCCATCCCGTTGTGGAATGTTGTTGGTAAAGCATAACATTGTTTCATGATAGCTGTCCGTCCATTCCAAAGCCATTTCCACGGTGATGGCATCAATCGTGATTTTGGCCGTTATGGGCGGAGTATGAAGTGGGGTCTTTGCCCGGTCCAGATATTTGGTGAATTCTGCCAAACCGCCCTCGTAATGAAGGATAATTTCATCAACCGAATCAGGCCGTTCATCTTTTAACAGAATGCGAACACCAGAATTCAAAAAGGCAAGCTCCCTAAGGCGGTGTTCAATTGTGGCGCGGTCAAACGTGATATCCTTGAATGTTTCAATCGCTGGCAAAAAACGAACGCGGGTGCCCTTTTTCCCATCTGCATCGCCTATCATGGCCAGGGGTGCATCCGGAACGCCATGACGGAAACGCATTTGATAATGCTTGCCACCGCGCCAAACTTCTAGGTCCAGAATTTCCGACAACGCGTTAACGACCGACACCCCAACACCGTGGAGGCCGCCTGAAATTTTGTACGAATTTTGATCAAACTTACCACCCGCATGAAGCTGAGTCATAATGACTTCGGCTGCGGAAACGCCCATTTCTGTGTGAATATCCACAGGGATCCCGCGTCCATTGTCGGCAACGGAAACCGATCCGTCAGATTCCAATGTAACGGTCACAAGGTCGCAATGCCCGGCCAGGGCTTCGTCGATCGCGTTATCAACAACCTCATACACCAAATGATGAAGGCCCGTTCCATCCTCTGTGTCGCCAATATACATGCCCGGGCGTTTGCGGACAGCATCAAGCCCTTTTAATACTTTAATAGAATCGGCGTTATAACTATTGTCTGGTATAGGGGTGGTCATAATTCTCACAATTACTTTTAAGTAAATTATTTTTTAAGATAAGGTGACTGTTGATTGATGCACGTTAAAGAACTGGGCGTGACCCGTAAGATGTTCAAATAGCAGTGGATCTGTTCCCGTTAACCATGTATGAACCGAACTTCCGCGCGGATCTTCATGGGTGTCTTCTTTCCTGTTATTTTGCAAAATCCCAATTTGTTCAAACAATACCATACGGTGATGAAAATCTAAATGGGCAACAACGTCATCCAGCAATAAAACTGTTAATTTTTCGCGATTTTGGGTATCCCCATTTTTGGAATGATCATGAAGGAACGATAGCAAGGCCGCCAAGATCAGAATTTTTTGTTCCCCAGTGGAACATTGGTTGGCGCTTCTGTTGTTTTTCAGATGCACAAGATTCCAATCGCTTCGGTGGGGGCCAAGGCGTGTCATGCCGGATTCCCGGTCAATCATCCGATTTTGATGTAACTTTTCTTTTATTTGTGATTCGACCGTGACCGCATAATCAGCCAAAAGCCAGTTTTCGACGTCGCCGTTTATTGAGCTGACAAATCGGGGAAATAACGGATGCAGGTGATCCTGGCCGCGATTGAGTTTTTTCATCAGTTCCAGACGGGCGGCAGCAATCGCAACGCCGTAATTGGCCAGATTTTCCTCGAGGGACGTCAACCAAATCGGGTCACCCCCTTGGCGCAGGACTTGCAGACGTTCTTTCAGGGCATGGTCATAACGCGTTAACCGTGTTGCATGCAGGGGGTCATTTGCGTAAACCAGGCGATCAATGAATTTTCGCCTGACTGATGGGGATTCCAAAAACAATCGATCGGTTTCGGGCGTCAACCAAAATACGGTTAACCATTCCGCGATGGCAGCCTGGGATTTGACTGGTTCGTGTTGAATTTTATACAGTCTTTTTTCTGTCCCATGGGGGGTGAGCTCCAGCCCCGTTGAAAGATGAACATCGTTTAACAAGGTAACGGCGGCCGCCCATCGCAACGGATTTGTTGGGGCGGTAGGTGACCCATTCAGGGCGATTTCATCCGATTTTACCCCCCGCAACCCCCGACCCGGCGCGAGCAAAGAAAGTGCTTCTAGCAGATTCGTTTTACCCGCCCCATTTGCCCCCACGAACACAACGGGATCCGGCGTTATCGATAGGGATAGCGATGAGTAACTTCGAAAATTATAAAGTGATAAATAAGAAACCGCGTTTTGCATGGACCTTTGTTAGTGCTGTGTTATTTTGAGGGGGCTGCGTCCAAAATGACTGTCACCTCGAGCAGGAGGTGATCAATGACCCACCGCCTACACGGGAACGACAGTAGCATATCTGCGTTTGGTGCGGCCAGAGGATGATTAGCATTCCCCTGTAATGGCGCTGTTCCTGTCTGCATTTCAGAAAGATCGCCTGCGGCATACAATGCTGTGCCAGACAGGCCAAGTATCAGCGTTGTCATTAATAATTTATTTTTCATTATTACAATCCTTTTTAAGTCCAATTGTACACTTACTAATATAGGACACACACACATTAATAAATAATTAATTTATACATAAAAATACTTAATCTGAATAAACTCTGAGATAGTGAGCGCGACATCCTAGCTAACCTGAGTTCGACGTAACAAGCTAATAAAATCCAGACAAAATCAAGTTTCCCCCATGGCTTGACCATAGGATCCAGAGAAAGAAATTGATCTTTATCAACTGGATCCTCCGGTCAAGCCGAAGGAAAACTACGGTGGGCGCTGCTTGATACGGCTCTTACGTCGAACTCTGGTTACATATACGACGTTCTGGACCCTATGGCCAAGCCATAGGGAAACTGGAATGAGATCAAGAAACCATGGTTACGTGCCTCCTACACTCGCATCGGCATCAATACAAACGTTGCATTATTATTCTCAGCCGCATTCTTGCCCGCAGCGCGAATTAACGCTAGCGAATCTCCGTCAGCCAATAAAATCTCCATTTCTTCGGTTTCAATTTGTTGTGCAATATCCATTAGATACCGCACATTAAAACAAACTTCGATGGGTTCTTCGTATGCAAAATCAACGTCTAATTCCTCTGTGGCGCTGCCCAATTCATTACTGACGGCTGATATCAACACCTGATTTTCTGTCACCCTTGCCTTGATCGCGCGTACTTTATCATTGACCACGGTTCCAACACGGTCTACGGCCTCTGCGAATGCTTTTGTGTGCACAATCAGGCTTTTGTCATTTTCGACCGTTATGGCACCCTGATAGTCGGGGAATGTGCCATCAACCAAGCGCGAGCTGAGCACGGACCGCGTTCCATCGCCCTCGATCGCGAATTCGATACGCGCATTTGATAATCCGACGGTAATGGGTTTGTTGGCTTCATCCAATAATTTGCGGACTTCGGTGATTGTTTTGCGCCCCACAATAACGCCGGGCATACCAATGGCAGCCTCTGGACTGTCGCAATCAACGCAAGCCAGGCGATGCATATCAGTTGCAACGGTGCGCAGAATTTCCCGCCCATCATCCGATTTCAACTGATGGAAATGAATCCCATTTAGATGGAATCGTGCTTCCTCCCCGGACATGGAAAATTTTGTTTTGTCGATAAGGAGCTTTAGAACCGGTGCCGGCAGGGGAAAGTAATGCGACAGTTCGCTTTGTGTGATTTGGGGGAAGTCTGTCGGATCCAGACAGGGAAGCTCGAACCGGGACCGTCCCGATGTGATCACCATGTGCCCTTTTTCATGATCAACGACCAGGCTGATTGGCGTGCGATCGCTTAGTTTTCGGACAACCTCGTGCAGTAAATGGGCCTGAACACACGTGGTTGACGATTCTTCGACCTGGGCTGGGATTGTTTCGATTAGGGCCATATCCATGTCGGTCGACGTTAACGACAACCCCTCGGCAGAGGCAGACACCAGAACATGACTCAGGATGGGGACGGTTGTCCGTTTTTCAACAACGCTTTGCCCGTGTGATAAGGCCTTTAAAAATGGCCCTTTTTCAACTGTTAATTTCATGTAAATCGTAATCCTTTAAATTGTGTTTCATTGTAAAAAAGCACGTCACGCACCTATCATTCTTTTACATAACAGACATAATCCTATCATCGCCCTGCGCCCTTTCGAACACGCTGCCGGGGATAGATTCGTCCATGTCATCGCACGGGATTGGGACGGGTTGCCGCGTCAATGCAATTTTTAAAACATCATCAACGGTTCGAACCGGAATAATGGTCAGGCCCGCTTTGACGTTATCCGGGATTTCGGCCAAATCTTTTTCATTATCATAGGGAATAATGACGATTTTGATGCCACCACGGTGGGCCGCCAATAACTTTTCCTTTAATCCGCCAATTGCCAGAACATGCCCCCGTAGGGTGATTTCCCCCGTCATGGCAACATCGCGCTTTATGGGAATCCCTGTAAAGGCCGAAACGATTGACGTGCACATCGCAACACCAGCCGATGGGCCATCCTTTGGAGTGGCGCCCTCTGGTACGTGAATATGAATGTCGCGCTTTTCGAAAATGCTGGGTTTTAAACCAAACTGAAAAGCCCGCGTTCGAACATAACTTAAGGCTGCCTGAATTGATTCCTGCATCACATCACCCAGTTTTCCCGTAAACAGGGGTTTTCCTTTACCGGGCAAAACGACCGCCTCTATGGATAACAATTCACCGCCAACCTCTGTCCAGGCAAGGCCCGTTGTGACACCAATGGCATCATCGGATTCCACCTGGCCATATTGATATCGGGGGATGCCCGCATATTTTCCAACGGTCTCCGCCGTCACAGAAATCGACGAAACCTGAGTTGTCAGGATTTCCTTAATTGCTTTGCGGCACAAATTTGCGATTTCCCGCTCAAGGTTTCTAACGCCCGCCTCCCTGGTGTAATTTCGAATCAGAACGGTGATCGCATCGTCATTGATCGACAATTCATCATCCTTTAGGCCATGCAGGGTTTTTTGTTTTGGCGTCAAATACTGCCGGGCAATGACTAGCTTCTCATCCTCTGTGTAGCCTGGGATTCGAATGATTTCCATACGATCCAACAAAGGTTGCGGCATTTTCAGGGTGTTGGCCGTCGTCACAAACATAACATCCGACAAATCATAATCAACCTCTAGATAATGATCGTTAAACGTGGAGTTTTGTTCGGGGTCTAAAACCTCCAGCAATGCAGATGATGGATCCCCGCGCCAGTCGCTGCCAAGTTTATCGATTTCATCCAACAGAAAAAGTGGATTTGATGTTTTGGCTTTTTTCATACCCTGAATGATACGACCCGGCATGGATCCGATATAGGTTCGCCGGTGTCCCCGGATTTCTGATTCATCGCGAACCCCGCCCAGGGACACACGAACGAAATTCCGACTTGTGGCTTCGGCTATTGATTTGCCAAGCGATGTTTTTCCAACTCCGGGCGGGCCGACTAAGCACAGGATCTGCCCCCTGACCTTGCCCACACGGGATTGCACAGCCAGATACTCAAGGATCCGTTCTTTGACTTTTTCCAATCCATAGTGATCTTTGTTCAGGATATCGGCTGCTTTCTGTAGATCTATTTTGGTCTTGGACCGCGCGTACCAGGGAACAGACAGCAGCCAGTCAAGGTACGTTTTGACAACTGTCGCCTCTGCCGAGGTTGGATTCATCGCCCGAAGTTTTTTAATTTCTGCGTTTGCTTTTTCTTTTGCTTCTTTGGGTAGTTTCAGTTTTTTAATTTTATCCTCAAGCAGGGTAAGCTCATCCTTGCCGTCTTCGCCCTCGCCAAGTTCCTTGTGAATTGCCTTTAATTGTTCATTTAAATAATAGTCACGCTGGGTCTTTTCCATCTGTTTTTTGACGCGCGTTTTAATGCGCTTTTCAACCTGCAGAACATTATTTTCCGTTTCAATAAATGTCAGAATTTTTTTCAATCGGTCATTGACGTTCCCCATTTCCAACAGAGCCTGCTTTTCAGGGATCTTTAACGTGAAATAAGATGCGATCGTGTCCGCCAGTTTCGTTGGCTCCTCGATTTGATTGATAGAAATCAAAACGTCAGGGGGGATCTTTTTGTTGAGCTTGATATAGTTTTCGAACTGCGACACAACCGTTCGGCTTAATGCCTCTAGCTCGTCTGGTTTTCGGGTGGTGTCCTTGATTTCTTCGGCCGTTGCCACCAGATAATCTACGTCCCCATAAAAATCCACAATTCGTGCGCGGGGACCCCCCTCGACCAGAACTTTGACTGTTCCATCGGGAAGCTTGAGTATTTGTAAAATCGTACCGATGGTCCCAATCCGGTACAGATCGTCCGGTTCTGGGGCATCATGGGCCGCATTTTTTTGCGTCACCAGCAGGATTTGCTTTTGGTCCGTATGCATAACTTCCTCTAGGGCGCTGACGGATTTTTCCCGCCCCACAAATAGGGGAACAATCATTTGGGGAAATATAACGATATCGCGCAGGGGAAGGACGGGATATCGCTTTCCTTTTTCTAAATGGGGCATGGCATCACCTGACCTAGTAGTGTAAATTCACGAATAATTTATCATGGGACAAGATATTTAGATAGAAATTATTGTGGCTAAGTGTTGCGAATGCGGGGTTGTGGCAATGGATTTTCCTT
This sequence comes from Alphaproteobacteria bacterium, assembly GCA_026400645.1. Taxonomy (NCBI): domain Bacteria; kingdom Pseudomonadati; phylum Pseudomonadota; class Alphaproteobacteria; species Alphaproteobacteria bacterium. The sequence continues at coordinate 108,590 of JAPLOP010000009.1, forward strand.
GTGCCATTTTCATAAACCATGAATCGATCGTTCAATTTCTGGATAGCCGCGTCGGACTTCGTCCTTCTCGCTATGACGTCATGGCGAGCGAACGGAGTGAAGCGTGGCCATCCAGGAAGCATTGAGTTATGCTTTATGATTGGGAGAGGTATACACTCATTTTCAACGATTTCCCCCACACGTCCTCCCGCGACTTGATCGCGGGATCCACACATATGGACCCCGTGGTCAAGCCACGGGAGGACGGGAGGGTTGTTCCGTGGAAAATCATCGGAAATGGGGGTATATCTCAAGCTGCGTGACTGTGTTCGGCATGGTTTGTTGGCCTTAGAAGGTGTTCATTGGGCCTAAGGTTTTCTAGTTTTTCAAAGTGACGCACACTCCAGAAAAAACCTAGACAAAATGGCAATGTAATAACAAGGGTTCCCCAGGCATTGAACCATTTCGTCAAGTAAACAAACCCGAATGACGTGATAATATAAGTCACAGCCCTCCCTAATGCATAGATAAACCCACTAGCGGTAAAGCGTTTGTAAACAGGCAGTTGCTTCAATATAATATATTGAGCGGGACCTTCGCCGATATTAAATAACATAATAAGAGCTTGTACCAAAAACACCGATAATGCGCTTACTTGATAAAACAAACAAACAGGTAAAAGAAAGGCCAGCCCCAAAAAAACCAAACCTTTTGCGCGTATAATTTTTAAAGGGTGAATATAATAGCTGACGACGCACCATATAAAGGCCTGCAGAGTCTGTACGATGGTTAGCATGAAATTATGAAAGATGATATCGCTTGATGAATAATGACAAACGCTTTTTAGAAAAGGGTTGCAGTACATATATGCCAGATAAAACGAAATTGGCCAACCACACTGAAGAAGGAAGTAACTAAAGATCGTTGGTCGTGCGATTTTTTCTTTATGGAATTTATGAACATCTAGCGATAATTTTTCCGCTTTTCCGGAATTTGTTTTTTCATATTTTTCGATTAGTAGATTTAATTTAAGTTTCATATTTACGAATTCGGGAGTTTCTCGTAGGCGTGTTCTGGCCACAGATCCAACAACAGCAATGCACGCTCCAATCCAAAAGGCCATTCGCCAATTAAACCCATAGGACGTTGTTAGCGCTGCAACACCAACGGAAGCCATTGATCCAAAGGCCGCAGCGACTCCTATAGAAGAAACTGCAGGGTAGGCAACGGGTGGTTTTGTGATCTCGGCAACATAGATTCGCGCCCCTATAATCTCTCCCATGGACGAAAACCCCTGCACAATGCGGCAAATTGTAACAATCCATGCCGCGCCGATCCCTATTTGTGCGTAAGTGGGCAAGTTGGCCATGACAATGCAGGATATGGCCATCATCACGGTTGTAATAATAACCGTTGTTTTTCGACCAATATTATCACCAATGTATCCAAAAATTAAGGCCCCAAATGGACGAAACACCCACGTGGAACAAAACGCAAGGGCGGTTAGTAAGGAAGCCGTATGAGGATCGGTTGGTGGAAAAAAGAGCTCATTCAGCAACACAGCCATGTGCACATATAACATAAAATCGAAATATTCAAGGAATGTCCCGATTTGCAAAAGGCCAATTGCCTCCTTTTGTTCGCGGGTCAGCTTATTCATGATACCCTCTCTGACTTGGACGCCGGGATGATCGATGACATTGTGGGTGAAAACAAGGGGGTTTTTAAAAACTCATTCACATTAAACGCAACACAGCAAAAGCTGTTTTTTATAAAACGCATGGTACTCTCCTAGAGGGGAGTTAGTTTCGCGGGAACTATACTACCTATAAAAGTGAAAAGCCACTGTTTTTTTATCGCTTGATGATATATTTCACATCATGGATGCTTTCCAATAAATAATACTTCATCTTGCGCAACGCTTTTGCTTCGATTTGGCGGGCCCTTTCTTTTGTGATGGATAGTTTTTTTCCAATACTTTCCAGTGTTTTTGGGGGATCTATCAATCGTCGTTTTGAAATGATATATGTCTCGCGATCATCCAAGCACTGCATTGCACCCGTAATCCATGACCGACGGGATTGGGTATCATCCTCCTCCATGCTGGCTTCCTCTGGGGTTGGTCGCGTATCGGAAATTTGGGCCTGCCAATCATCATCCCCAAATTCACTTATCGGATTGCTGAGGGATAAATCATGCCCGGATAGACGATTTCCCATAATTTCCACATCCTGGATGGAGACTTGCAACAGATCGGCAATTTCACACCGTTCATCGTGATTCATTGGATCCGCTGTTGTTTGGGATAATTGTGCACGCAGGCGGTTCAGATTAAAAAAAAGGGCCTTGTGGGCGCTTGTGGTGCCCGCCCTGACAATTGACCAATTGCGCAGAATAAATTCCTGAATGCTGGCGCGTATCCACCATTTGGCATAGGTTGAAAATCGAACTTCGCGAACCGGCTCGAACCTTTCGGCGGCATGCATTAATCCCATGTTGCCTTCTTGGATTAAATCGCTTAATGGTAGACCATAATGTCGATACCGAATGGCCGTGCTAATAACCAACCGCATATAGGAACAGATCAATTCATGACGTGCTTTTTCATCTCTGTCCTCTTTCCACGCATAGGCAAGCTCTTGCTCTTTCTCTCTCTCAAGAAAGGGCATATTCATAAAAGTACGAACATAATTTAAATCACTGCGATGAGAATTTGCATTTAAAAAATCCATAATTTTACTATAAAATTGAGGTCCTATACTTAAATGATACCCATTGTTTCTTAATTTACCGTTAACATGATCCATAAAAACGAAAAAAATGTTATGAACGATGAACCGCAACCGCTGATGGATCACCTGATCGAGCTTAGGCAAAGGCTTATCTATGCCCTGTGTGGGTTTTTTTTGATGTTTGCGGTATGTTATTATTTTTCTGAGGCGATTTTTCAGTTCTTGGTTCACCCTTTGGCAAACATCCTCCAATCAAAGGGGGGTAGCCGGCGCCTGATTTACACAGGCCTGACGGAGGCTTTTTTGACCTATATCAAGGTGGCGGCTTTCTCTGCGGCATTTGTTTCCTTTCCGGTGATTGCCACGCAAGTTTGGTTGTTTGTGGCGCCTGGTCTTTATCAAAATGAAAAAAAAATATTCGTTAGCCTTTTGGCGGCCACCCCGCTTTTGTTTTTCTTGGGAGCAGCATTTGCGTATTTTGTGATTTTTCCAACAGCGTATCAATTTTTCCTGAGCTTTGAATCACCCGGCATCAATGGAAGTCTACCCATTGAATTAGAGGCCAAAGTCAATGAATACCTGTCGTTTGTCATGCGGTTGATTTTTGCATTTGGAATTTGTTTTGAGCTGCCCGTTATCCTAACCTTGATGGCCAGCATTGGCGTCGTTAGTCATCAAAGCCTGATCCAACGGTGGCGAATTGCAGTCGTTGTGATCTTTGTCATTGCAGCCTTTATTACACCACCTGATATTTTAAGTATGTTGGGGTTAGCGTTGCCATTGATTATTCTTTACGGTTTGTCCATTATAATGATCAGGGCTTTAGAAAATTATCGATTACGAAAGACAATGAACGATGTTTGACTTGCGATTTATCCGGAACTCTCCTGACTTGTTTGATGCGGGCTTGGTGCGACGTGGCCAGCAGCCTTTATCGGCGTCTATCCTTGAGCTTGATGAACAACATCGCACCTTTTTGACAGGGCTTCAAACCTTGCAAGCCTGTCGCAATCAGCTGGCCAAGGATTTTGGAAAGACAAAGCGGGAAGGGGGGGATGTATCCGCCCTAACTGAACAGAGCGAGGAAATAAAAGAAAAAATTTCCGAACTGGAGGGTCTTGTCCAATCGCTAGAAGGGGAATTACACACGATTCTGTCCGAATTGCCCAATACGCCCGCCCTTGATTGCCCTGATGGAAAGTCAGAGGATGACAATATTGAAATTCGCCGTATTGGGACCCCGCGTCAATTTGCGTTTACGCCCCTGAACCACGATGAATTGGGCGAATCCCTAGGGTTGATGGATTTTGAACGGGCGGCCAAATTGTCGGGCGCGCGTTTTGTTGTGCTGTACGATGGTCTTGCGCGATTGGAACGGGCGCTTGCGACGTTTATGTTGGACATTCACACAACTGAATTTGGCTATCAGGAAGTTTACGTGCCTCTGTTGGTTAAGGATGCTGCCCTATTTGGAACCGGGCAGCTGCCCAAGTTTCAGGATGATCTGTTCCAGACCATGATTGGGGAAAGCGCATCTGGGCATTGGCTGATCCCAACATCAGAGGTTGCCTTGACCAATTTAGTCGCTGGTGAGATTTTGTCGGAGGCTGAATTGCCCCTGCGATATACGGCCTATACCCCGTGTTTTAGGGCGGAAGCCGGCGCCGCCGGGCGTGACACGCGTGGGATGATTCGCCAACATCAGTTCGGCAAGGTTGAAATGGTCAGTATCACAACACCAGAACAATCCGTGGCTGAACATGAACGCATGACAACCGCGGCCGAAACAGTATTACAGCGTTTAGGGTTGCCATACCGGGTTGTTGCCCTGTGCACGGGGGACATTGGATTTTGCGCAGAGAAAACATATGATTTGGACGTTTGGTTGCCGGGACAAAATGCGTACCGCGAGATTTCCAGTTGTTCACGGTGTCATACGTTTCAGGCACGTCGAATGAATGCGCGGTACCGTCCAGGGGGGGGTGACAACAAGCCACAGTTTGTTCACACGCTTAATGGATCCGGCGTTGCTGTGGGGCGCGCCCTTGTCGCGATTATGGAAAATTACCAGGAATCCGATGGATCGATTGCGATTCCGGATGTTTTGGTGCCGTACATGGGCGGGGTTAAGAAATTGGAAAGACGCCAGAATTAAAAATAAGGGCATAACATGAAAAGCTTAAAAGCGCTTCGGGATCAAATTAAGGTTGTCCACACAACACAAAAGGTGACCTCTGCCATGAAAATGGTGGCGGCGGTAAAATTCCGGAAAAATTATGTCCGCGTAAACATGATTCGCCCATATGCGGCAAAGTCGGTCCAAATGGTTGATGATCTGCTTTCCCAGGAAATTGACACAGAAATCCAATCCGTATTGCATGTTGGCGGAAAGGGCAAGCACCTGATTTTGATCATTAGCTCCGACAGGGGATTGTGCGGTGGATACAATTCATCGATTGCAAAAAAGGTTCGAAAAACCGCCCAGGATCTTGTTGATGATGACAAACCTTTTTGTCTTTCCTTTATTGGTCACAAGGTCTTTACGATTCTAAAGCGCGACTATGCCCCGTTAATGATGAATCTGTTTGACGATAGCCCCGTAACCAAGGGGGATTTCACCCTGTGTTTAGCGAAAAGATTGGCAGAAAAATTGATTGATTTGCTGGATCAGGGCGCCATAGGGTCAGCATCGATCATTGGGGCGCAGCTGGTCAACACGATGGTTCAAAAGGTTACGGAGGTTCCTTTGGTTCCGTTTGTGTCCTCAGACAGGGAAAATCATCCACAAAATTCCGATTATATCATCCTGGAACCAAAAACATCCGATTTGATACAAAGCGTTCTGATTCATAATCTAACAACGCAAATTTACCAAGCCCTACTAGAGAACGCCGCCTGCGAACAAGCGGCGCGCATGACAGCCATGGACAGTGCCACAAGAAATGCAGATAAGATGGCCCAAAAACTTAGGCTGTTTTATAATCGAACGCGACAAGCCCGCATCACGAACGAATTGATGGAAATCATATCGGGCGCAGAGACATCATAAGCAAGAACATATAGGAGACGTTATGACAACAGAGCTATCCCAGAAAAACAAAATAAACGACCCCTCGGAATATGGTATTGTTTCCCAGGTTATTGGGGCCATTGTTGATGTTTATTTTGAAAAAAACATTCCCTCGATTTTGAATGCATTGATGATTCCATCCAAGGACGAAGGGGTATCACCATTGGTCCTAGAGGTTGCACAACATCTGGGTGAAAATATCGTCCGTACGATCGCCATGGATTCCACAAATGGGTTGTCGCGCGGTGTGCATGTATATGACACAGGTCGGCCAATTACGGTGCCGGTTGGGCCCGGTACACTTGGGCGCGTGATGAATGTCGTTGGGGAACCCGTCGACGAACGTGGTCCCATTATAACTGATACCTACATGTCCATTCACCGATCGCCCCCTGAATTTATTGAACAATCCCCGGTCACTGAACCATTAAGTACCGGCATTAAAATTGTTGATTTATTAACACCGTATCCGCGCGGGGGCAAGATCGGCCTTTTTGGTGGGGCCGGCGTTGGCAAGACCGTTTTGATCATGGAACTTATTAACAATATCGCCAAGGAACATGGTGGGTATTCCGTTTTTGCTGGCGTTGGGGAACGCACCCGCGAAGGTAACGACCTGTACAAAGAAATGGCTGAATCCGGGGTTAATAAGCTGGACGGGGACGGATCAAAAGCCGCCCTTGTTTATGGACAAATGAACGAACCCCCTGGGGCCCGTGCCCGTGTTGCCCTGACTGGTTTGACGGTGGCCGAATATTTTCGGGATGTGGCCGGGATGGATGTGCTGTTCTTTATCGATAATATTTTCCGGTTTACGCAAGCCGGGGCCGAGGTATCGGCATTGCTGGGGCGGATTCCGTCAGCAGTTGGATACCAGCCAACGTTGGCTACGGAAATGGGACAACTGCAGGAACGCATCACGACAACCCTCAAAGGGTCGATCACCAGCGTTCAGGCCATTTATGTACCAGCAGATGATATTACGGATCCAGCACCAGCGGCATCGTTCGCGCATTTGGATGCAACGACCGTGCTTAGCCGGCAAATAGCAGAGCTTGGTATTTATCCAGCAGTAGATCCCCTGGATTCCACGTCACGTATTCTAGAAGCGGATATTGTCGGCGAAGAACATTACAGAGTCGCGCGAAGCGTTCAGAAAATTTTGCAAAGCTATAAATCCCTGCAAGATATTATTGCCATTTTGGGTATGGATGAATTATCCGAAGAAGACAAATTAATCGTTGCGCGGGCCCGGAAAATTCAACGATTCTTTTCGCAACCATTTTTTGTGGCTGAAGTTTTCACGGGAACCCCTGGCGTTTTTGTTAAACTAGAGGACACGATTCGCGGATTCAAAGGCATCGTGAATGGCGATTATGATCATATCCCCGAATCCGCATTTTATATGGTTGGAACGATCGAGGAAGTCTTACGAAAAGCTGACGCAATGAAAAAGGCAGCTTAAATGACTTTATTTTGTGTTGAAATACGATCCCCATCCGAACAGGTGTTCAAGGGGGACGTTCAAATGATTATAGCACCCGGGTCCGATGGTGATTTGGGACTTTTGGCCAATCATATGCCCATCATAACGATGCTTCGGCAGGGGCAGATTATCCTCAAGATGCCAAATGGCACCCCGGATCAATCATTCGCCATCGATGGGGGCTACCTCAGTATGGCGAATGATCTTTGTTCAATTTTGACCGTTGATGGTTCTACCGCCAGTGACGATGTCCAAAGGTAACCATCGATTCGTTCGCTAAAAAAATTTGCGACAGAACCGAAACCTTCCATCGCTTAATGGCCTTTATCGCTGTCCATCGGCTTGGATGCATGAGCATTCAGCTGGATAACCATAAAAATAAGAAGGATGGCAGATAGTGCTGGTAAAAACATGACAATTATCTTTGTTAAAAATTGACCCTATAAACTCAGCATAAATCAAAATAGTTAACAAATTGATAACGAACCCCATCATCGTTTATCCCGAGTTCGATGTAACAAGTCAATAAAACCCTAACAAAAGGAAGTCTCCCTATGGCTTGACCATAGGGTCCAGAGAAAGAAATTGATCTTTATCAACTGGGGCAACCTATAGGTTTCCCCAGTCAAGCCGGAGGAAAACTACGGTGGGATCTTGTTTTGATAACGAACCCCATCATCGTTTAGGGGGCTTTCGAAACTCTCTCTCGTAACAACCCCCACCGCTTCACATGTTCCCGTTTTTGGATCGCCATGCTCAGCGCCTTTCTTTGTCCAACAACGACGACCAACTTTTTCCCCCGTGTTATGGCCGTATAGACCAGCTTTTTTTGCAACATAATATAATGCTGCGTCATCAGGGGAATAATCACAGCAGGATATTCAGACCCCTGGGACTTGTGGATGGTCGTGGCATAGGCTAGAACAATCTCCTCCAGCTCCTGGGCCGAATAGGAAACATCCCTTGTATCAAAAGCAATCCCAACTTCGGATGTGTCCCTATTAATTTGCCGGATAAATCCGATGTCGCCATTGTAAACTTCTTTGTCATAGTTATTGACGATCTGCATAACCTTGTCGCCCACACCAAACGTTGTACCAAACCTTTCAATCGATTGACCGGGGTTTGGGTTCAGCGCCTGCTGCAATTCCTTGTTCAGGGTGTGTGTACCAATAATGCCCCGGGTCATGGGCGACAATACCTGAATATCCGACAGGGGGGATAATCCAAATTTCTGCGGGATCCGCGTTGTCACAAGTTTCAGGATGGCCCCCAGGGCATCTTCGGGTGTTTCAGTTTCAATAAAATAAAAGTCTGATTTTTCATCCGGGGAATAAGTCAAATCCGGCATGTATCCCTGGTTAATCGCGTGCGCTGTTGTGATGATCGTGCTGGTTGCCGCTTGCCGAAATATCTCTGTCAACTTGATCACGGGGATAACCCCAGAATCAATCAAATCGGCCAGCACTTGCCCCGGGCCTACGGATGGCAGCTGATCCACATCCCCAATCAGAAATAATGCAGAGGAGGAGGGCAGCCCCCGCATCAGTGCCTGCATCAACGGAACATCCACCATCGACATTTCATCCACGATCAACAGATCGCAGTTCAGGGGGGAATCATCATCCTTTAGGAATTGACCTGTCACTGGATTCATCTGTAGCATCCTGTGAATCGTCTTGGCCTCGACCCCTGTGCTTTCCGTCAATCGTTTGGCGGCCCTTCCGGTTGGGGCGGCCAGCATAATATCCAGTTTTTTAGCATTCAGAATTTTTATTATTGCATTCACCAACGTTGTTTTCCCAACACCCGGCCCCCCAGTGATGATCATCACTTTGGATGACAGGGCTGTGGTGATTGCCTGTTTTTGACTGTTGGAAAGCTCTATGGCAAGATTTTTTTCCACCCATCCAATAGCCAGGTCAGAGTTAATCACGGGCCAGGGTAGGGGGCCCTGTTGCAATTCATGGATTCGGTTGGCAATTGTAATCTCAGCCAACGCAAGACGTTTCAGGAATACATAGGATGTATCACCGCTTTCTTCCAAGACGACTGACTTTTGCTTAATCTCAAGGTCAAGCGCCTCCGCGATTAGATCCAGCGGGATTTCCAACAATTTTTGACACAAGACAATTAAATCACCTTTGGGAAGGCCGCAATGCCCATCGTGCTCCATCGCTGTTGTCAGCGCATGGGATATGCCCGCCCGAGCCCGAATCATAGATGTTTTGCTGATCCCAACTTTTTCTGCAATCGCATCAGCGCTGGTGAACCCAATTCCCCGAATGTCTCTGGCCAATTGATAGGGATTGTTGGTGATAATTTTGATCGCATCGTCGCCATATGTTTTATAGATTCGAACCGCCCTGCCTGTGCTGATCCCATACCCCACAAGAAAGATCATAATATCCCGGATCGATTTTTGTTCAGCCCATCCCTGAATAATCATTTTAATACGCGATTCTCCAAGGCCGGGAACCGTTCGTAAACGATTGGGCTCCTCCTCGATAATACGCAGGACATCACTGCCAAAGGCTTTCGCTAGTTTCTTGGCCACAACGGGCCCAACCCCCTTGATCATACCGGATCCAAGGTATTTCTCGATCCCCTCAAGTGTAGCCTCTGTCAGGGATGGAATGACGGTCTTGATGGATGTCGCTTTGAACTGTTGTCCATATTGGGGATTATGAATCCAGGTGCCTGTGGCTTCGATGGATTCCCCAGCCCGGATGGTGGGCAGATGTCCGATAACGGTAGTTAGGGTTGAATCCTTTTTGGCTTTGCTATTTTTGCCCTTGGTTTTAGTTTTCTCGTCCTCGGTTTTATCGAGAGCTATTTTCAACACACAAAATCCGCTTTCCTCGCTATGGAATGTGATGCGTTCCACTGTGCCAGCGATGGATTCCAAGGTGGGGGCGGGGAGAATTGATTGGGGCACCGATCAATACTCCTTTTCAAGGAGGGCAAGATAAGGCTCGAAACGATAGAGTTTATTTCGTTTATGAATGATATTTTGTGAAACGATGTTGTGGTTCACAAATTCTTTCAGCACATTCTGTATCGTATTATAAGCCTTGCCGAGCTTTTGGCTCATTTCTGCAATGCCCGTAACGGGCTGACCAAACAGAAACCCAAGGGCGCTAGATGCGGTATCTTTCATTCTTGCAAAGCTTATTTCTGTTTGTATTAAATCTTGCAGCCTTATTTCCAAGGTCTCTATTTCCCTTGCCCGTATATGTGCATCGATAGCGCTATCCCTTATGGCCTCAAGGTAATAAGTGACCCATCCTTCAAAATCACCATGCGTTCGGACGCGATCAAGTCGCTGATAATAGTCAAGATGATGTTTTTTGAAATAATAGGAAGGATAAAGAATGGGTAATTTTAAAAGGCCGCCATTGATCAGCATTAATACAATGAGCAATCTACCAATACGTCCGTTACCATCCAGGAATGGATGAATCATTTCGAAATGAACGTGGGCAAGGCCAGCCTTGATTAGGGGTGGCAAATTAGAGGATTCGTTAATGTAGCGTTCTAAGCCACTCATTAGATTTGGTATCTCTTGGGCGGGTGGCGGAATAAGGTCACCAACACGCACCGACTGTTTTCGAAAATGACCAGGGGTTGATTTGTCTCCATCTCCTGTTGACATAAGTGCTTCATGACTTTTAAGAATAACCCTATTAACAAGGGGCAGTCCCTGATCTTGTATCATCGTCAAAGCTGCATCCAAAGCTTGCGTATAATTCAGGACAAGTTGGGTCTCTTTGCTGGGTCTGGAATCTCCCAGGGTGTGGGTAAATACATCAATCAGGGTCGTGTGGATTCCTTCGATGGACGAAGACAATAAAGCTTCTTTAATGACATAGGCTTTGATGAACCGTTTCGGATCTGGTAGTCTTTGACTTGTTTCATTGAGCTGCCCCAGCGCATAACTGGCTTCCCCATAAAGGGACATCATTTCGGCATTAATTTCCAAGGGTGGATTCTTTGGGGGTAGGGAATGTGGTATAAAATAGCGCAATTCCCCCAGAGTTTGGTAAAGACCTGTTTCACGCACTGAACTTTCACGCATGGGACAACCAATTTTCATTTTAAGGACTTATGTTGAAATGAGCATAGAGGATGAGGAGGAGAATTTCAATATCAATGGTTATACGGAAATTCATGTTGGATGTATTGGATAAAATAATGCCAGCAGAATCAATAAAAAATGAATTTTATCAGTCCTTGATTGAGACGCCTTTGGGGCCCATGGTTGTAATTGCAGACAAAAATGGCCTTTACCTTTTAGAATTTGTTGATTGGCATGGCTTGGAACACACTATAAAAAATCTTTGCCTTAAAACAGAAGCCATGATTATCACTGGCAGTGCTGATCCAATCCTGTCTATCGGGGATGAGCTTTCATCCTATTTTGGCGGATCGCTTCAGGAATTTAAAACGCCCCTCCGCCCGATTGGTACCCCCTTTCAAAAGCTTGCATGGTCAGGGTTGATGCGTGTTCCATACGGTCAGACCCGAAGTTACCGCGACCAAGCTACATCCATCGGAAAGCCAACAGCCACCAGGGCAGTTGCAAATGCCAATGGCGCCAATCCCATAGCGATTGTGATTCCCTGCCATCGTATCATTAACAGCAATGGCGATCTTGGTGGTTATGGGGGTGGCATTGCCCGCAAAAAATGGCTAATCAATCACGAGAAACAGCATGGATCATAATATGATTAAGGAAATTCGATTCGCTTTACACAGCAGCATCAGTATTCCGCAAGAACGGGCTTCAGCTTTTTTCAAAACGGGCCCCGGCGATTATGCTGAGCATGACCAATTTATGGGTGTTACTGTTCCTAATTTACGGAAGATTTCTAAACGGTTTTCTGACCTGCCCTTGGCGTGCATAAAAGACCTTTTGTCATCCAAAATCAACGAAGAACGATTTCTTGCTCTTTTAATTTTAGTGGATCAATATCAAAAATCCACTGAGCAGGGCAGGGTGGATCTATATCAATTTTATATAAATAATTTACACCACATCAATAATTGGAATCTTGTGGATACGTCAGCACATTTGATTGTTGGGGCCCACTTATGGGACAAGGACAGGAATATACTGCTCAGCCTTTCAGAGTCAAACAACCTTTGGGAGCGGCGCGTATCAATTGTATCAACATGGGCCTTCATCAAAAAGGAGGACTTAGTGTGGACTTTTCAGATTGCCAGGCTTTTGTTGAATGACAATCACGACTTGATTCATAAGGCTGTTGGTTGGATGCTGCGGGAAGCCGGCAAAAAAGACGAGGGTGAGCTTGTAGGATTTCTAAGGTATCATTCAGGGGTTATGCCACGGACAATGCTGCGGTATGCAATTGAAAGACTTCCACAAGATCAGCGGAAATTTTACTTAGGTTGTTGAGGTATATTATTTTATAAATCCTGTGTCCATTGATTAATCTGATGGACACAGGGCGGATTATCTTAAACTATAGAAATATCAGGCGCGTCGACGGCCTTCATTCCGACAACGTGATATCCAGAATCAACGTGGTGAGTTTCACCGGTAACGCCACTTGAAAGATTGCTCAGCAAATACAATCCAGCTCCGCCGACATCTTCAAGGGTCGTATTTCTTTTAAGCGGAGAATTATGCTGATTCCATTTAAGAATATATCGGAAATCCCCAATACCAGAGGCTGCCAATGTTTTAACAGGGCCAGCAGACAGCGCATTAACGCGGATGTTTTGTCCACCCAAATCAACTGCCAGATAACGGACACTGGCTTCCAGCGCGGCTTTTGCAACACCCATAACGTTATAATGCGGCATAACACGTTCTGCACCATAATATGTTAACGTTACAAATGAACCGCCATCTGGCATAAGCTTTGATGCTTCCCGGCATACTTCTGTAAAGGAATAGCATGAAATATCAAGTGAATTCAGGAAATTAGAACGGGACGTATCGGCGTATCGTCCTTTGAGCTCTTCTTTGTCAGCAAAAGCAAGCGAATGCACAACAAAGTCGATTGTGCCCCATTTTTTTCCTATCTCAGAAAAAGTTTGTGCAACCTGACCTTCTTGGGTCACATCGCATTGCAACACAGTGTCTGATCCCAAAGATTCAGCAAGTGGCGTAATCCGCTTAAGTAGCGCATCTGATTGATACGTAAAGGCCAATTCAGCACCCTGACTTGCCAAGGCCTTGCTTATTCCCCAGGCCAAAGAAAGATCGTTGGCAACGCCCATGATGACGCCGCGTTTTCCTTGCATCAGCAAATTTTCCATAAATCCTCAAAAAAATTTTATATAATTTATTGTTAAATAATGACCGATGCTGCAGTTTGATTCAAGTATTAATCCCTTGTCGATCCCTTTAAAAACGGCCAGGCGACAGCAATTCATGTTTTTTTAGAAATTTCTCAAGGGTTTCTTCTTGTCCCAAGGAAACCCCAAGGCCAGCATTTTTAAACAAGACAGCCACCAGGGGCCAAATTTTTTGGTTGGCTGGCGTATCCAATTCGGGACGATAATTCTTGAAACATGTCCAGCTGTCCTCTGAATTACTTTGGATATAGTGGCAACTTTTTTTAAGGGCTTTTTGGAACCGTTCGATGGATGCCCCCGACACATGGGGGCCACTGACCAGAATCATGGACGCAAAAGAGGGAATTCCCAGCTCCTCGATCGGATAGACATGAATAGCATTATCGTGATTTTTGATATCTTCTAATTCATAAGAACGAAACGCATTAGTGATAGCATCAACCTGGCCCGATAAAAATGCCATCACCAGGGCCTGTCGTGTATAAATTAATTCAATTTCATCCAGTTTGATCTTTTGATTTCCCAGAACCTCCTTCAGTACGGCACACGAAAAACCACAGCCACTGCTTGCGTGACCAATATACTTTCCTTTTAACTGGTCAATGGGAAAACGACTAATGAGCACCTCCAGGGGTTCGGGGACCAAGCAAAAAACGAATCTAAGGTCCAATCCTCTGCTTTTTTGGATAAGCCACTGAGGCTGGTTCGTGATGGCAAAATCTATGTGCCCCGCGGCCGCTTGTATGCATCCCTCTAGTGATCCAGATACTGGAATGAGCTGAACATCAAGTCCATTTTCCCTGAAGAATCCTTTTTCGATTCCAATGATTAGGGGGGCATGATGGGGGTTTAAAAACCAATCGAGAGACACCTTGATGGTGGTTAAGGACGCAGCCTGTGAGAGCGTCGAGTATAAAAAGAATATAACGATTGCACGAAACATTGCTGGGTCTAACCTTGGATGGGCCAAAAAATAATTTTCCTCTCAAGAAAAAGTACCATTTTTTGGATGGTGAATGTGATTGAAATCAGCACAATGATGCAGGCAAACAATAAATCGATCTGAAGGCGTCCATGTGACACCATAATAAGATACCCAAGCCCAGAGCTTGCCCCCATCCATTCCGCAGCAACAACCGTAAGGGGTGCATGAATGGAGGCTATGCGGATCCCGGATAATAAGGCCGGCAGGGCCGCCGGCAACCGTATATATCGTAACGTCTTTCCGTGCCTCCCCTGCATACTGGCGGCCATATTCAGCCATCCCTGCGGGGTTCGTTTCAGCCCATCCCAAAGGCAGGTTGTAATTGGAAAATAACACGACAATGCAACAACAATAATTTTTGGCAAAATTCCAAATCCGATCCATATCAACAAGATTGGCATCAACACAAACGATGGTGTCGATTGAATAACAATCAGAAAAGGATAAATCCAAGGGCAAAGTTTATGAAAGCGATCCAAAGCAAGGGCCGTTCCTATGCCCCCAATCAGGGCGATTGAAAACCCCATAAGCATTTCCGACAGACTGATTAACGCATGCCAGCCAATCAGGTCAAATTTCTGGCACAGACACAAAAAAACTGCTGTCGGATTTGGCAGAATGTAGGGCGGAATTCGTCCAATGGAACAAAGCCCCTGCCAAAGGGACAGAAAAAACAGCAAAATAAAAAATCTTCTCAGCATGGCGATTTATGTGTACAGAGAGTGCAAAAATTGTGTGGCGTTTTGCCAAAGAGCTTGATTTTCCAGGGGGCGCGGCGTTGGTGCTGATGATAACAAACTTTCCATTTCGGCGACTCGATGCGCCTTGCTTGGGGTACCCTTTAAAATATAAATCACCTCTGCCAAGCGAATAACATCCGAAACATCGTGCGTTACCAACAAGATCGTTTTACCTTGAAGCGTTTTTACCGCGTATTCTTGCAGCTCTGTTTTTGTTTTGGTGTCAAGGGCGGAAAATGGTTCGTCCATCAAGATTAAATCCCGATCTTCCATCAATGTTCGGGCCAGGGCAACTCTCTGTCGCATGCCAACGGACAACTGATGTGGATACTGCTGGGCATAATTCCCAAGGCCCACGGCTTTTAACATTTCTAGGGCTTTGTCTTGGTTTTGGGGTTCGCCCCGCAGGAGCGCCCCGAGCGAAACATTGTCCAAAATCGTGAGCCAGGGCAATAATAGGTCTGTTTGGGCCATATAGCTTACAGTCTTGCCAGATAATCTCGCCAAAAAAAGCAACAATGTTGTCTTGCCAGACCCACTGGCACCCATAAGGCATGTCCATTTACCGATAGGCAATTGTAGTGTTTGCTCCGCAAGAATGGGCTCTGTGCATCCGGTATAGAAAAAACGGGGCACATGAAATGAATAGTTTTTATTTTCCAAGGTTATGCCATATCCATTTCAAATGATTTTCCAGGGAAACACCCCATTGTCATCCTCGGGTCAAGCCCGAGGATGACAAATGCGCGAGATGACAAATGTTGGGAGTCATCTAAAAGCGGTATGCCCATACTGACATCATCATTATAACTTGATAATACGAATACGATATTTCAGATCCACATCAGCATTGGGACCAATGTGTACGGTCCAGTGAATACCGGTTTGGGTTTGTTGGTGGCTTGTGTTTTCCCTAACGATGGTTATCTCTGTTTTTTCGGGCGTATCCAGAACCACTTGGATTGCAATGGGCTGATCTGATCTGTTTCTAAGGTTTAACCGAAAGCTTTCTTCGGACATTTTATCCGTTAATTTTTTATATTCTGTTTGATCGAGTTCCGTTTCGATTATCTTGCACATCGAATCCCTATCATCATGAGAGAAATTTTTTTCTGATTGGTGGGATGGAATAAGCAACTCAACGTCCTTTCCAACAGGAGTATGAGGTATAGAAACTTTCCCCAACATTTCCAGAAATCCTTTCTCGTCACGGCTGTAAAAAACCGCCTCTCCGGGAGGAAACCATAATCCTAATCCATTGTTTGGATTGTTTGCAAAAGATATCCAGGTTTCAACCATTGGATGGGGGCGGCCCTTTACCTCTTCCAAATAAACGCCACCAACTGCCAAATGATATGATCGTCTTACTTCTATGTCATGACTGGATGCCCAGTTGATTTGCTTGACAGAATGTGCGGGAATGTTCGTCAATTGATTAATGCTATAAGCATACTGAGAGTGGGGCAGACAAGCCCCCTTTGCTTCCTTCGATTGAAACAGAAAAACAGGCGCCGCCCCATCAACCAGCTGAACATGGGATTTGTTAAAATTTAGATGTGTATTATTTGTGATAATGATCCAGCTGTTTATATTGACTGTATTGTACGATGGCGAAAGTTCAATCGTATAATAAACCTGCCACGTTAAATCTTTGAACATATAAAGCAGTTGCAGCAAATGATTCGTATGATTATCTGAGCTATTCAATGTTAAATTGAGCGCGGACGTGTATCCATTTTCAGGAATCAGAGTATATTCCTTGATCGGAATGTTTTGCTTGTCAATGGCGCTACCAATCATTAGTGTGTTTGGAAAAATTGTTTGCGCAATGGGAGAGATATGATAGGTGTGCTCTCCGGTTTGTGCTGACAATGATCTGATCTGCCGAAGGAGGCTGGCATCTTTGTAAATCGTTAAATACGTATCCTGTATGCTCCCATCCGAATGAGTATGTACCGGTGGTTGTGTTGGCAATGCCCCGCCGATTACACCCTGAATGCCCAGCAACAGTATAAAAATGAGAGAAGATTTTTTCATGTCTTGCCTAATTTGTTATTTCTTTTATGGTTATATGACCAATTCAGACGATTCCCCTTTGTCATCCCTAGGTGATTCAATTGGGAAATCTTCTACAGTGAATATAGATTGAACAGATCGCGGTACAGAATCAAGTGAATTAATTGGATCCAATCCTTTTGGGTCTAAACTGGAATCCATAAGCTGTAGTTTTCTGGCGGAAACCATGACCCTTCTCTCTAGCGTTCCAACTGTTGAATTATACGAATCGACAACTTGATGGATGTGCCGACCAAGCCTGCCAACATGACTGTTCATATCACTAAGACGTTTATAAAGTTCTCTTCCTAAATCACTGATTGCCTTTGCATTGTCAGCCAGGCTTTCTTGTCGCCACCCAAAAGCCACAGCCCTTAAAAGCGCAATCAGCGTTGTCGGCGTTGCCAAAATAACCCGTTCCTTGACGCCATATTCGATCAGGCTTGGATCCCGTTCCAGGGCAGCACTAAAAAAAGCTTCACCTGGCAAAAACATGACAACAAATTCTGGTGTGGGACTAAATTGTTCCCAATAGGCACGCCCGCTTAAAATTCGGATGTGTGATCGTACTTGCCTTGCATGGGCATCAAGATACTCCAACCTTTGTGCATCGGTTGTCGATTCAATTGATTCTAAATAGGCCGCAAGGGGTGTTTTTGAATCAACGATAATTTGTTTGGATCCTGGAAGGCGCACAATCATATCGGGTCGAAAGCGCCCATCCTCGGATGATGATTGTTCGATGAAATCACAATGAGAGATCATGCCAGCCATCTCAACAACACGCTTTAATTGCATTTCACCCCATTGCCCGCGGGTTGTTGGACTTCTAAGGGCTTTGACCAAGCTGGCCGTTTCGCCCTTTAATTCTTTTTGGGTGGAAAGCAAGTCTGTCATTTGTCGACGCAAATCACTGTAAGCATCGATGCGTTCTTTCTCCAGTTGGGTGATTTTTTGATCAACCTCATGCAGCGATTTTTGCACCGGGCTCACCAAATCCAGAACGGCTTTTTGGCGTTGATCCAGGTCTGTTTTTGACCCTTCTAAGAACTTTTCCAGACTATCTTTGGCGACCGTTAAAAAAACCTGATTATTTTCTAAAAGCGCCTTATTGGATAAGTTTTTAAATGTTTCGGCGATGTGGGTTTGGACCTCCTCCAGGGTTTTGCTTTTTTCCTGGGTGATTTTTCGTTCCAGATCCAGTGTCGTTTTTAATTGTGCGTTTTCTATGGACAACATTTGGCTTGATTGTTTGAGCTGCTCAAAAGCATTCTCAACATGAACAAGGCGATCAATATGGCTTTCCAAGATTTGACGTTGATTGTTTTCCTGTCGCAGTTCTTCCTGTATACTATCTAACCGACACCGCAATGTGCGTTTTTGCCAAAAAAAGATGGCTGTCATTACAATAGACACTAATAAAAATGACAAAAGAAGAATGAATGGAAACAAGGCACAACACTTTTTAATTTACTGTACAGCCTTAGTACCCTATTTATAGAGCCAGCACAACATTAAATAAATCAAGCTCAATACAATTTCATGCCCAAAAAGGAGTTTTTAGCAAATGATAAAACAAATTCTTGTTGTCAAAGAAACCCGAGAAGGGGAGGCACGTGTCGCCTTAACGCCGGCCGTTATTCCTTTGTTGCGCTCTCGACACTATCGACTATTGGTTGAAACGGACGCCGGATTAAAAGCAGGATTTACGAATTCTGACTATATCAAAGCTGGCGCTGACATTTTTTCTCTATCAGCAACAGGATTCCCGGCTGATACTTTGATATTGCGGGTTAAGCGTCCTGACAAAGCGCGTGAACTTTTAGAAAACAAATTATTTCATGAAAATACTTTCATGATGGGTTTTCTGGACCCACTTTATGAAAACGACCACGTTGCAGCGTGGCAAGCATTAGGCATTACAACATTTTCGGTGGGATTATTTAAGGGCTTATCAATCAATGATCCCAAAAATATTCAGGCCGCAATGAGTCGCATTGCAGGAAGATTGGCATTTCAAGATGGATTGAAACGCTATAGGGGGAAGAATCCCGTAAAGCTTACCGTGATTGGTACGGGACCAGCGGCATTTAGTGCAACTTTTGAAGCCAGAAAAGCCGGCATACCTGTTCAGGTATTTGGAAGACAAGAACGTTATCGGGCAGAACTAGAAGCATCAGGAGCCATCTATCACATTTTGCCAGAGAAATCCTTGAGCCAGATCAGATTCATTCGGCATTATTTAATAGAAGAAACAATTGTAATCACTGCTGCTAGAGTACCTAAAGTTAGGGCGCCTTTATTGATTGATGAAGAAAGCCTAAGCGTTTTACCAAAGGGAGCCATCGTTATTGATCTTGCTGTAAATGATGGTGGAAGTGTTGTCGGGTCTAAGAGTGATCAGGTTGTTGTTTCCAATGGAATCTCTATCGTGCACGTTTCTGGGTATCCAAAATCAGAACCAAGGGCCACAAGCGAATCCTATGCTCAGTGCTTGGCTAGCTTACTTGCTGAGGTTTTATCCCCGGGCGGAGAGTTGTTGCTTGAGCATGAATTGCTGAAGGAATGCTGGGTCACACATAAGGGGGAACGTAATCCTTCACTTTTTTAATCAGACAATTTGAGAAATCGGAGCGTTATGGTGATTCGCCAAAAAATGTGATATAAATACATTAGACATCAAACATTTAACAAGGAGCATTTAATATGTCTGAACGATTTGACGATCAACCGATTTGGCGCGCAGCCGGTGGGGCCCATCAACGTGATATCGATGTTGGCCTTAAGGATTACATGGTGCGTGTATACAGCCATATGGCGACTGGCCTGGCATTAACTGGGCTTGTTGCATTCTTGGCAGCCTCGTCCCCTGAATTTATGCAGGCGATTTTTGGAACCCCGCTCAGCTGGGTGGTTATGTTGGCCCCGCTCGGGATGGTACTTTTTTTAAGCGCACGGATCGCAACGCTTTCGCTGCAAACAGCAAAGAATCTGTTCTGGGTTTATTCAGGGGCAATGGGATTGTCGTTGTCCTCTATCTTTTTGGTTTATACAGGCCAAAGCATTGCGCGTTTGTTTTTTATTAGCGCGTCTGTCTTTGGTGCGATGAGCCTTTATGGATACACAACGAAAAAGGATCTAACCGCATTTGGGTCATTCCTGATGATGGGATTGATGGGTATTTTTGTTGCATCGATCGTGAATATCTTTTTGGGAAGCTCGGCTATGCAGACGATGATTTCGATCATCGGAGTTTTGGTTTTCACGGGGTTAACAGCCTATGATACGCAGAAAATCAAGGAACTCTATTTTGCAGCCGACAGTAACGACGTTGCTGGCAAGAAAGCCATCATCGGAGCATTGAATCTGTATCTGGACTTTGTGAACCTGTTTATCATGCTGTTGCAATTATTCGGCGATCGTAAATAGGGATGCATTAAAAACGCAACTCGTACAAAAGCCGTTCAGGAAACTGGGCGGCTTTTTTAATGCCGGGAATAGGTAACGGGGGGAATTTGGTGCGCCCAAGAAGAGTCGAACTTCTAGCCTTCAGATTCGTAGTCTGATGCTCTATCCAATTGAGCTATGGGCGCTTGTCTTTCGATTCACTATTAGTACAGAAAATCGCCGAGGTTTTCAACAACTTTTTGACAAAGAAAAAGGCCACAACATAATTATTGCGGCCTTTGTCGTGTTAAGCAGTGTTATTGCACTTGTACGGCAGCAACGATTGCATCAACAGCTGGTGCAGTTACTGCAGCAGCAGGAACTGTTAGCTTGCTGTCAGCATGTGCTTCGGCAACAGGGGCAACAACAGCTACTGCTGCAACGCCATGAACAACTGGACCGGCTTGCTTGTTAAGTGCTTCTGTTGCAGCGTCTGCAGCTTTTTTGTGCTTTGCATGGTGATGATGCTTGCTAGCCTTTTTTGCAGCCTTTGGAGCAGCAGCTTTAGCAGCTGTTGCAGGTGCAGCAGCTGCATCTGTTGCAACGGCTGGTGTAGCAGGAACAGCATGTGTATCTGTTGGTGTGGATGCTTGTACTGCAGTTGATAGCAACAAAGCGACGGCGCTTGTAAATAGAACTTGTTTCATAGCAAAGGAACTCCCTTAAAAGACATTTTATCTAAAAATTGTTATAAATCATTCCCGACAATGCGAGGAGGATCTACAATAAAGGTATACAAAGTTCCCCCCGGAATCATTAAAATTCTGGGACAAGGGATCAAAGGTTTTTTGCACAGTGTGACATTAAGTCACCATTTTATGTGTGAGGGGACTAGGGTGATATCATTTTCAAAAATAATCACTCAATCACTCAATCACTCAATCACTCAGGTCATGGATGGCCACACTCTCTTCGTTCGTTCGCCATGACGTCATGGCTGACGCGTAGAATCGGATGGCCCATCGGACTTCGCCCTTCTCATGCAGGGCGTCATGGCGAACGAACGAAGGTGGGGATGGTCACGTCCGAGCCAACGCCGTCATGGCGAACGAACGAAGAGAGTGTGGCCATCCAGGAAACACCAATCGATAGTTCATGAAATGGTATTGTTTGCCACTGCCACCTCCGCCGCCTCTGCCGCCTCCTCCTTTTTATCCATATACGTTTGAATCAACCCAAAGTGCGTTCGGATCAATTCATCCGGCATGGTTTCGATGGATTTTCCCATTTTTGTCATATAATCAATCACCTGATATGTCATAAAGGACACATCATCATCAGGCGATCCCATATAGGGTTTTAAACATTCTGTTTTGTAACCATATTCCTTGATTTTATTAATCCCCACAGGTTGCCATTTATCGAGAATAGAGTACCAAAATAATCCAACCCCGATTCCATCAACGGCCATGCTGGGGATTTGAAGTGCGCTTGGAAATTGACTAAAAGTTGAAAGAGTGTTTGCTGATCCCCCCATGAACATTGCACCATAATAATTGAGGCCCCTCATAAACAAATTTGTTGAATGGTGATTGTCATCAAAATCAAATTCATTAGATTTGTAACCATAATACCAATCATAAAGGCTGGTCAGATCTTTTGTGATGATGCTGCGGTAAATAGATTTCTTAACAAATCCATAAGCCAAACTTGCCCCAACAGAAAGGGCGGTCGTCCATTGGTCGGATAGGGGTGTGTGTTCGGACAAAATATTTTTGCTGGAATCATACAATAATCTTGCCTCAACCGCCCCGATAATCAAGGAGAAAGCATGAGATACATGCCGTGCCACTTTTCGAAGGTTTGGTTCTTCTTGATTGGGGTGGATAGGATTATGTTGACGACTGAAATACACAATGCGGTATGATGGACCCATAAAATCGGACCACTTTTAAAAAATTCAAAGTGTGAATCTCTCCCCAGATTACCCTATAAAATAACACGAAAAACAGGAGAGAAAAAATTATGAATGGACGCAAACACACAGCTGAATTTAAAACGAA